>JAYEJS010000097.1 GCA_034660695.1 Candidatus Thermoplasmatota archaeon
CCACATCGTGGCATAAAAGTAGCCACTAGAAAAAAATTGAATCTTAAGAGAAAAAAATAGCGACCGCCTCCTTAATTCTGGAGTTTTTTGAGCTTTCCACATCAAATTTTTTTCTGGAACTTCCGTTCCAATAATTTGCAAAACTCTTCCCTACTCAAACCGCTTTGTGATATTATGCTCACTAAAGTTCCTCTTGCAATCGCTACATGTTTTGGTATCACGACCGTTATCTTTTCACGTTCTTGTTTGGTCATGATTACGTGGCTGCCTGACTGCCTGCTAATTTTGAAACCTGCAGAAGAAAGAGCTTTGATGACCTTTCTCGAAGAAACTACAGGCAGTTTCATAAGAATATCCTTGTTGCTATCGGAGGGAGTAATTCCTGCTGCCCCTTTGACTGCTTTTCAGGACATTCCTCCAAATATAAATTAATGGCATCCTCTATGTTTTTTATCGCTTCTTCGTAACTGTGTCCTTGGCTTGCTATACCGAGATTTAGACAATGGGCTACAAAAACCTTTTTACCATTAACTAGTTCCTCGTTAACTGCTATGTCAAATGCTCTTTTAGACATCTTATCTCCACCATAGTATTGTTTTGAGAATATATAAAAACTTTTATAAAATGCCTCCGTGACCTTCTCGTTTCTAACCGAGCTATAATATCTTTTCTTTCGCCAACTTCTTTTACTACAAAACGTTAGTCGAAAAATAATTCCCGCAAGTTAAGTTTTTAAATTGGTATGCTTGAGAAAAGGGTTGGCTGTTGTTACCGTGGCGGTATTTATCGGTATTGCGCTGACGCCGGTAGTCACCACGCAAAATCTTTCGCTTTTGAAAACAGAGGGACAAGAGAGCTATGAAAATAATAATGAGACACAGGAGGAACTTATGAAGGTTGAAGTTACTCAATATGGTCATGATGGTTTAACCGAGAAGAGAATTGTAACATTGCCGCAGAATGAGGTAAATGAGCTCAGAGATAGACTGATTGATACAAAAACCATTGAGGAAAGATTCTGCATACTTAAGGAATACGGATTAATTTTAAAGGAGTATTCACTCGAGAGCTGGAAAGAAGGAATGTATAGGAAAGCAGAGGGGATCGGGCTAAGGGAATATGAAGTGCAAAACCTCACATCAAAATATGAGGAAATGGGCATTTTCAATTTGCCCGTGTTATTGAGCTTTTTCTGTAAAGTCAATGCCATCTATGTTCTGAGCGGCGATGTGAATCTTGGACTCCCACCAATTATTGGGCTGAGTAAATTTTTTGGAAGTTCGAGAATTCTTGCTTTTGACCTGGTTGATGTGTGCTGGGGGGCTTTTGGTATGTTGGAAACAAAAGGTCTCTTAAGAAACCATGCTTTGATCGGTGTTGCAAGTTTTATGGGCATGGCGGGATTTGTGGAGATACATATCCACATTCCGCTTGTCCTTGATATGTACAATGGTTTCTCAGCAATGACGTTTGCGGTTGGGCTGGGGATGCATTCCGTTAACTTTAATTTAGCGACCGTAGCATTATTGAGTTTTGTGGCGGGAGGGCTGGTAATGCAGGGGCTTTTTGGTTTTAATGAAAGTGGCACGTCATAAATTTTGTGCCCCCATCTGAACATGATTGTCCAAAACATTTGGCAGACCGGATATTCGGCCCATAAAAACAGATGAAAATGGTTGCTATCCGAAAAGTAATAGTATCCTTGTCCCATATCGGTGTATATGGAGAATATTGGCGAGAAAAAACTAATTAGGAAGGGAAAGGTGAAAGAGGTTTATGATATTGGTGATGGCAAGCTTGAATTTCTTTTCACTGACAGCATTTCTGTATTTGATAAAATAGTATCTACGGGCATAAAACATAAGGGAGAGATACTGTGCCGCATTTCTGCTTTCTGGTTCAAAAAATGTGAGCAAATGGGCGTTAAAACACATTTCATAGATGCAGGGAAGAACACCATGCACGTCAAAAAGTTCAATATAATAAAGGATTATTCAAAAATAGATGAGAGGACAACGAATTATGTCATACCTCTGGAAGTAATAGCCAGGTATTACGTGGCAGGATCGTTTTATGAGCGGATGAAAAGCGAGAATATGAAATATGGTACAAAACTGCAAAAGCCGATTATAGAATTCACAACAAAATTCGAGGAATACGACAGGATGCTGAGCGAGGAGGATGCGATGAAAATTGCTGGTTTGAATAAAGAGGGAATAGAACGGATAAAGGATGTTGTCCTGAACATAGATGAATACATGCATTCAGAGGTTGAAAAAAAAGGGTTTATCCACGTCGACGGCAAGAAGGAGTTTGCATTTGATGGAGAAAGAAACCTCGTTTTGATTGATACATTCGGAACACCAGATGAGGACAGATTCTGGGATGCAAAAAAGTATGCCAACGGGGGATTTGAAGAGTTGAGCAAAGAATTTGTAAGGTCATATTATAGGAGGATAGGATATTACAGTGCCCTTAGCAGGGCTAGGCAGAATATGACGCCGGAGCCGGCAATCCCTCCGCTGCCAGAAGACATGGCAGAAAAAGTAAGTTTGCTTTATATTTCGCTATACGAAAAAATTACGGGGGAAAAATTCAGATAATCTTCTCACAAATTTCATCCAGTATGCATTCATTACAATTCGGTTTCCTTGCCCTACATGTATGCTTTGCAAGAAGCCAGAATAGGCCTACCACCCTTCCCTCCCTTTCCTTAGGGATTTTTTCCCAGGGAAAAAAGTTCTTCAGTTTTTCCTGTATTTGTTTATAATCCGCTTTCTCATCGACCAGACCGAGCCTTCCTGCTATTCTTGCCATATGCGTATCGACCACGAAAGCCTCTCTCTGCCCGTGAATGGAGGACAAAAGCACGTCTACCGTCTTGTCTCCTATGCCGGGTATTTTAATTATTTCTTGCCTTACCTCTCCCTTTGGCTTTTTCATGACCCATGATATGTCCCCGTCAAAATTTTTTAACACATGCGCAGATATTTCCTTTATCCTTTTTGCCTTTATTCTATAAAGCCCTCCCGGACGGATTGCTTTGCTTATTTCTTTCTCATCTGCATCGAAAAGGCTTTGGGGTGTTATTTCGAAATTGGATTTTAAGCCAAGATATGCTTTCCTTGTATTTTCTGTTGAAGTATTTTGTGAAAGAAGAGTGAATATTATATTTTTGAAAGGGTCTTTCATCGCCTGCCGGTACTCAACTTCATCATCTTCCTTCCACCAGTACTTTGCATATCTTTCTTCCAGCAACTGGAGCATTTTTTCATCCAAACATGACGTCATCCTTATTTTCTTCCTTGCCCACCTGCATCTTTCTCCTCTTCCTTTTAATAAATTTTTCCTGATACTTTCTCCCTATAAACCTGAAATCATTTCTCAGGAGTCTTATAAAAGTCCTGCCCGGGAGCGGCTCCAAAGCCACAATGCCCTTCGACTGAAGTTTAACCAGTTCAAATTCTGTGGTTGCTCTGGATATGTGAAGTTTTTTGCTCAACTCCTCAACGGTAACCGGGTAGTGTTCCTGCAAAATCCTCAGTATTTTTTCTTCCATCGTACCGGTTTTCACTTCAATCATTTTTATACCTGTAATCAATGTTGCATGCCCCTTCAATTGAAACCATGCATGGTCCAACTGGATGCGACGGCTTGCATTTGCCCCCAAAAAGAGGACATTCATCAGGCGGTATCAACCCCCTAAGAACTTCGCCGCATCTACAACCGGGCGGTTCTTTAAATTCCCTGTTTTTTAAGTCCACAAGCATGTCCTCGTATTTCTTCTCAGCGTCATAATCTTCAAATTTTTTCTTAATTACCATCTTGGAGTCCTCGATGTCAGGAAAGCCCCTCCACCTTGCACCCTCCCTATCAAAAACCTCATCCAGCACCTTCAAAGCCTTCTCGTTCCCTTCATATGTCACGCATCTTTTATACTCGTTCTCGACCTCACCCCTACCCTCCAAAACTTGCTTCGCAATCATCCACACACCCATCATAACGTCTATGGGCTCAAAGCCGGCTATGACCTGGGGAATGCCATATCTCCTGGATATGCCCTCGTAAGGCTTAACGCCTATTATAACAGAAACATGCCCGGGGTCTATTATTCCGTCCAAAGCCACTTCACCCATTCCAAGAATTGAAGTGATTGCGGGCGGTATGTACCGGTGACAATTCACCACAGAAAAATTTTCAGGAATGCTTCGCAGCAGCACCGATGCAGTAGATGGCGCAGTTGTTTCAAAACCCACAGCCATAAAAACAACCTCCTTTTTCTCCGCCAATTCAACCGCCTCGTTTATCCCGTAAACAATCCTTACATCCCCTCCTTTTGCCTTTATTGATTGGAGTGATTGCTCTACTCCCGGCACCCTTACCATGTCCCCGAAAGTAGCTATTGTGATGCCCTTTTCGGCAAGCCTTATGCCTATTTCTATCTCATTCGGTGTTGTGACACAGACCGGGCAGCCAGGCCCCTGTATTATTTTAACTCCGCATTTCCTAAAAATGCTGCCCAGCCCAAATTTTACGATAGTATCCTGATGGGTGCCGCAGACATGCATAATCTGAAGGTTCAAATTCATCTCCTTCAGATTTTTTGCTATTAATTGCGAGAGTTCTTTATCCCTGAGGTGAAACATCTTCTATCTCTATCTCCACGTTCTTTATTAAACATTCTCTTCCGTTAATTATTTCGACGGTATCGCCGCATTCGGGGCATCTGAGAATCGGGAATTGAATATGAAATTCTTCCTTCTCGGCATATGATGCATCCCCTTCATACCCACATTGGCATCGGACTTTTGGCTTCACTTTTCCAATAATAAGTTCTGCCCCTTCCATTTCTGTATCTTTTGTCAGCACACCGAATGCAAAACGGAGCTGCTCCTCTCCCAGAAAAGTCAGTTCTCCTATCTCAAGCAATACTTTTGTAATCCTGCTTGCATTGTGCTTTCTTCCCTCCTCCATGACGGCGCCCACAATATTTGCCATGGTTGAAAACTCATGCATTCTCTGCCTCGATCACTTCCCTGAATAATGCGAGGGTTTTTATCGCCTCATCCGCATCCAAAACCTGTATGGCAAATCCCGCATGAACTATGACATAGTCACCGACTGAAGCATTTACCAGAGAGACATCAGCATTTCTTGTTGTCCCCTCACCGTAATCAATTTTTGCCCTATTGCCGTCGATGGACAGTATTTTCCCGGGTATTGCCAAACACATGAATGAGAGAAATAAGAAGTAATATAAAATCACTTCCATCTCACCCTTTTTATTTTTCCGCCGCATACGGGGCAAATGTCCATTTCGCTTTCCACAAATCTTCCGCACCCCATACACTTATATTTCCATTTCCAGTAAAATTTCTTTTTTATGCCTTCCTGGAGCATGCCTTTGTATTTAACCCCGATGTGCTCTGCAACGTTCTGAATTGAATAGTCGTCGGTAAACAGAATGGCATCATCCTTCAGGTAAAACGCAAGGGCAAGGACTTCTATATCTGCTTTAGAAAGACCGATGTCGCCAGTAAGCCTCGCCGCTTCCCTCACTTTCTCCATGGCATCCTCAGGAGGAGCCAACACTTTCATTCCTGCCTCTCTCGCATACTGCATGAGCCGGTATGAGTGGCCGCCCTCGCTGAATTCATCTATGACAGAAGGGCTTGTTACTACTTTGCTTATATCCTTGCCGATGCAGAATTTGCCCGAAAGAATGGCAGATGTGTCCAGTACCGCTATCATTGCATAAGTATTTTAAAGCCCATTGATATAAGTTTTTATGCGGATAAAAGTAGACGGATGGCGTTCCCATACAACTTTTTCTTCTGCTCATTTAATCCCGGATTATGAAAAATGCGGAAGGCTCCACGGGCATTCATATGCAATTCATGCAGTGGTTGGTGGTGAGGTAAATAGTACAGGTATTGTTATTGATTTTGGGGAGCTGAAGAACGTGATGAAGAAAATAGCAGAAGAAATAGACCACAAAATGATAATCCCGGAAAAGGGGAATATTAAAATTTCCCGCAGTGAAGGCGAGGTGGAAGTAATATTTGACAAAAAGAGATATATTTTCCCTGAGGAGGACTGCACAATTCTCCCCATCAAATCATCGTCCGCAGAGAGCTTGGCGCAATACATACTCGACCGCATCGTTGAGGAAATGAACCTGCCGGATAATGTAAATTATCTGGAAATAGGCATCGACGAAGGTTTCGGGCAGGGGGCATGGATTGCCAGGAAGATCGGTGAAAAAAAATGAGGGCAGTATGCCTTTTATCGGGAGGGATGGATTCGTGCGTCACAGCGGCGATAGCAAGAGATATGGGCTACGAGATTTATGCCATCACGTTCGACTATGGGCAACGCAACTGGAAAGAAATAGAAAGTGCAAGGAAAGTCGCCCATTCCTTAGATGCAAAAGAGCATAAAATAATAAAGGCAGATTTGAGAACTTTCGGCAAATCAGCCCTGACAGACGACATAGAAGTGCCCGAATTTCATAGGAAGGGAATACCATCCACTTATGTTCCTGCAAGAAACACGATATTTCTTTCATATGCCCTTGCATACGCCGAAGTTATCGGCGCAGATGCAATATTTATCGGGGTAAACGCGGTCGATTATTCCGGCTATCCCGACTGCAGGAAGGAATACATCGAAGCATACCAGAGAATGGCAAATCTGGGAACGAAGAGAGGGGCCGAAGGCAATCCGGTAAAAATTATGACACCCATTATCAGCATGTCAAAGGCTGAAATAGCCAAGAAGGGTGTTGAACTTAAAGCCCCGCTTGGAGAAACATGGTCATGCTACCGTAACCAAGAAAAAGCCTGCGGGAAATGCGATTCATGCATCCTGCGCCTTAAAGGATTTGAAGAAGCATGTCTAAAGGATCCGATTGAGTATGAATAACGTTACATTACCTTTCTTCCTTCCTAAAAATGTCTCTTTAAGACAAAGGTACACCCGTCCACGAAATCAAAACAAAAATTTTAAGTAACCAATTAATTAATACATTACAAATATACAAATGAGGTGATGTAAAAAATGAATGAAAGTCGGGAGCTAAAGGAGTTTGAAATGTCTAAATCGCCTAATTTTATTATAACCGAAACAGAACCTATGCCGCTTCTACGAGATTTTGCCACATTTACCCAATATTTAAGAGCACATCACATTGTCTTAACCCGGGTCAATGAGTTCATATCTGGAAGAGACTTATATGAACTAAACCAGGAGATGACTCATCCTCTCCCAGATACTACTCCACGAACCGACCAGACTTTGTATCCGCTTTTGCATTTGTTTTACCACCTAGTTTTGGCAGGAAAATTGTTCCAAAAGGTTCCTGAAAAAGGCGGCAGATTTGTTCTGAAAACAACTGGACGTCTTCAATTATACGATGAATTGAAACTTACAGAAAAATATTTCTTCCTGCTGGAGACTTTCTGGGTGGATGCCGACTGGGAAAAACTCCAAGCAGGATACTTTGAGCGCTCACCTTTATATACCGTCCCTAAAGTTTTAGAATATCTGAGCAAACAACAGCCAGGGGAAAAAATCCAGCTAAAAGGCGAGAAAGCATTTGATATAGCTGAGATGTTTTTGGATTGGGAATACTTCTTGCACTATTTTTTCTTTTTCGGCTTCTGGGAGGTAACTTATGAAGATTTATCTGCACAGCATTGGCCTAAACGTTATTTCCGAGCAGAATCAATAACACCTTCGGCTTTTGGTGTAGCTATAGCCCGAGTCTTAAAGGATACGAGGAATTTATTTTACTGGAATTTACCTACTCGCCGTGAAGCTGGCGAATGGAAAGCTATACCAGGATCTCCCTTACCTGATGAAAACTTGTTCGAACTTTTTGAAGAAGAGCTAAAACTCAAAAGGCCGAAAGCAGTTATTAGGGCAGGCAAAGAAAAACCTGGAGATTTATTCTTTCTGCCTTTTGTTCCTCTTTTTGCCGAAGGAGAACTGCAAAAAACGCTCCCCCGTGAGGGAATCAAATTCGTGGATGGGACTTACGTTTTCAAGGTGGGTTTGGCTAAAAACCTTTGGCGACGGATTGAGATATCCGCAAACCATACGCTGCTTGACTTGCATCGTGCTATCCAAGAAGCCTATAATTTCGATGATGACCACCTTTACTCCTTCTTTATGGATGGCAAACCTTGGTCTCATGAGGGATTTAGATCTCCTTTTGAGGATGAAGGTCCGTATGTAGACGAAGCTCGTATCGGCGAATTGGGATTATTTGTAGGACAGAACATTCTTTATTTATTTGACTACGGTGATGAATGGCGTTTTCGAGTAGAATTGGAAAAGATACGTACAGAAGGTTCTAAACCCCGCAAGCCGAAAATTATGGAAAAGAAGGGAGAATCTCCTGAGCAATACAGATATTATGAGGAGTGATATTTTGAGTTTCCTTGCAGAAATGAGAGGATACGCCTACAATGGAAATAAATAAGAGGAAGGAACGCAGATGAAAATAAATGAGATATTTTATTCAATACAGGGCGAGGGAAGAAACGTCGGTTTGCCCACAATTTTTGTGAGAACCACAGGCTGCAATCTAAGATGCCCATATTGCGACACTGCCTATGCATATTATGAAGGAGAGGAAATCAGCCTGCAGGAAATTTTAAAGAAAATAAAAAAATGGGATTGCAAGAGAATTTGTTTGACGGGAGGCGAGCCTCTCCTCCAGGATGAACTGCCAGAACTTATAGACATGCTTCTCTCCGAAGGATATAAAATAAGTATTGAGACAAATGGCTCAATTGATATTTCAGAGATAGCAAAAAAAGATGTCATTATATCAATGGATATTAAATGCCCGAGCTCAGGAATGTATAAAAAAATGAATGTGGACAATATTTCTCTGCTCCGCAGCCACGATGAATTGAAGTTTATTATAGGGGACATGGAAGACTACAGATATGCCAAAGAAATGATAAAAAAGCATGTGCCAGGATGCGAAGTCATTATGCAGCCGGTATGGGGCAAGGCAAAAAAGTTGGCGGAATGGATACTGGAAGATGGGTTGAACGTTCGCCTTTCCATACAAATACATAAAATTTTATGGGGCAATGGGAAGGGTATTTGATTAAAAATCAAAATATTTATATAAAAGGATGCCAATTCTATTCTTAACCTCAATTCGAGAGGACCATAAAATGGAAAAAAAAGAGAAAAGATTAAAAAAGGGGGATGCATTTTAGATGCCAAACCTAAGGAGGAAAAAACATGTATAAAAAAAGCGTAATTAAAAAAATTGGAAGTATTGTTGTGATAGCCGCAATGATATCAAGTGTGTTTGCGGTTATGTCAGTAGAGAATGCATCGGGTACATCGGCTGCAGATGTGTCTATTAATGAATTCTTGCCAGACCCGACAGAAACACCAGAATCCTATTATGAGTTTATAGAGCTCTATAATGGTGGCGATATCTCCGTCAATCTGACAGGATGGACACTTGAAGATGAGGTTGGGTCTACAACCACCTATACAATAACAGGAATGATAAACCCAGGTGAATTCAGATTATTTTGGAGAAATGAAACAGACATAACGCTTAACAATAATGAGGAGGGCATATGGCTGAATAGCACAGAAGATGTAATTGATCACTTCGACACCTCCACCATTACGGAAGGAAAATCATGGGCAAGAATTCCGGACGGGACTGGAGAGTGGCAAGAGGCAGTTCCAACACCAGGGACAACAAACGGTGGAGGGGATACAACCGATCCGGTTACTACTTTAACTTTAGATCCTGCTGAATATCCTGTATGGGGCTGGTATGTTACGAATGTGACTGTTACGTTAGATGCCACTGATGATGACTCTGGTGTGAATTACACAAAATACAAGATTGGTGAAGGAGATTGGATGGATTACACCCAACCATTTGTGGTAGAGAATGATGGCAATAACACCGTTGAATATTATTCTGTTGACATTGCAGGGAATCAAGAGGAACATAAATTTGCTTATGTAAAAATAGCGAACCTCTCATCCGATTTGGAAGTTACTCCAACCAGTGCAAATTGGAATGAAACAAAAACCATTGATGTCCATAATGTTCAGGGAAGTGCCAGCTTATACGATCCCGATGGAATTCAGGTGGAAGGACCGAGTACGTATGAATACACACGCTGGCCAAACGTGTTACTTGATAAGAGCGGTGATTGGTGGGTAGTCGATATGCTCACTGACGGATGCAATGCCGAAAAAATCACTGTAAATCCAGTATCACTCGATGTTAATGTTACTCCCGATTCCATTGATTTCGAGAAGAATACATACCTTGATATCGAGGGAGACGTCACTCTAGATGGGCAGGCAGCTACTGAAGCGACAGTGAAATTAACTCGATCAGACGGCAGTGAGGTAACGACAAGTGTCGGAACGGATGGAAGTTTCTCGTTCTCCGTCTATTTGTCTTCCCAGGCATATGGTGCGGGAGAATACAACATAACAGCCTTCATAGGGGCTGAAGAAAGCCCAGATGCATTTGGATATGACACTGTCATGGTAAATACGATAGCACCAAATATAACCTTGGTTAGCAATGATGCAGTAGGAGGATTTGACATAGGGAAGGTTATTTTCAAGATAATTGATGGTGGAAGTGGACTGCTTATCAACAACAATTACAATCTATCAATATACAAAGGAAATGAATTATACGCATGGACGAATAAAACTGGCACAGATAACCAAAGTAAGGTAAAATTCACCCCGTACGGCGATAACCTCAATCTCACCTCTGACATGTGGGAAGCGGGAGATTATACATTGAAAGTTAAAGTGGATGTTAATGAAGATGGAAATTGGGAATATGTTGGCGAAAAGGATTACACCATAATATCTGCTCCGGATGTAAACCTCAAAGTATTAAGTCCAGAAGATAAAAAACTGGATGTACTGAATCCAACTGAAAATAAACAAGTGATACAGATACAAATATTCGGAAAAAATATGACGGTTTACGGCACCCCAGATGCTTTGAATATCAGCGAAGACAACGATGTTACAAACTGCATCAAAGTGGAAGGAGATATTCTTTACAGCCCAACTAATGAAGGATATAAACACATTGACAATGGCATCTGGAATATTACTGTTTTCCCGACTCGTGGAAATGGAGAGATTTACATAAACGTTACCTGGCCAGACAAAGGCACAGCCAAAGAGACTATTGACATCGAGGAAGGAGGATATGCAACAGTAATTCCTGTCTCCGTCATTGTGGATACACCGACGGACGTGGGCGTTGAAGTCTGGGAAAAATCAGAGGAATATCAAATATTCAACGCAAATGTTACATTAGTATATGAAAACGATCTGTATGGCATTGGTAGTCCTCTCGCATCTACCGAAACTGTTATCAGCGGAACATATACGTTTGATAACCTTACATCAACACGTGCAGCCACCAATATTATTGTCATTGCAAATTTCAGCTATGTGGGAACAAAATATGCATATGCAGTAATGAGATCACAGCCCGCACATGACTTGGAAGCTACCATTAGCCCAGCAAACATACTTGCTGGAGAATCAACCACTTTCGACATTAACGTTACAAACGCAAGCGGAGCATATGGAGGACAACTGTATTTCTATCTGCTCAATGAGACAAATCTCGCAAAATTCCATGCTGATCCATCCATGATAGAATCTTTAGCTACCAACATAACGAATCTTGTTGGCAATGCTGTAAGTACTGGTAACTATACGTTTGAACGCGTTGAAACCAAGCTGGGCACCCATTATCTCTATGTTACAACAAAAGACTACAAACATGACGTTGCTTCTGGCAGTGAGCCTAGCTTTGAAGTCACAAAAGCAACTGTTACGGTCAACCCGTCAATGCTTGTAAAGAATGTTGACAAGAACATAACTCTTGTATTTACAGTGGAATGGAATGGAGAGCCGGTAAATGGAACATTGAAAGCTAAGGGCGTAAAAGAAGTTGCAAGTTACGAGGCATATGCTGATGGAAAGGAAGTGAATATTACAATTACCAACGGTGAGGGAAACATAACAAACGTTACGGCTGTGACCATTGGAAATATAACGTTCGAATTTAAACCAAAAGCAGATGGCAGCAGATACGCAGAGGCAAATGGAGAACTGAAGGTTGTAACACCAACAATAGATGTTGAGCCAGAAACGGTTTTCCTTGCAGAGGAAAATCTTATAACCCTTACAGTAAAACATCCACTAACGAACCAGCCATGCCCAGGTCTTGAAGTGTCCGGCAATTTCCCATCCGGGAACATGGTGCTTGGAAAGACAGATGAAAACGGCAAAGTCACCATTGGGATAGTGCCATCGATTACTGGAACAATAAAACTGTATGTTGAGGGAGATGTAGCAGGAGAAATAGAAATACGCATTGGCTTGAAGATACAGGTGCCGTCTGGAATCGAGGAGGATAAGGAGATAACGATAACGGTCACAACCCGTGGTGGAAAGGCAGTCGAAGGTGCAACAGTGAAATTTGGAAATGAAACGGCCGGTATAACAGATTCCAACGGAGAGGTAAAGTACAAGCCAACCGAAAAGGGCGATTTCACCATAACGGCAGAGAAAAGCGGCTACTATGAAGCAACAAAAACAGTTACCGTGGAGGGAGGGCCAACTCCTGGATTTGGAGTGATAGGAGTTATACTGGGTGCACTGGCAGCGATTCTAATTATAAGGAGAAGAAAGCATTAAACACCTCTTCCCCTCTTTTTCCATAATATTTTAATATACGTTTTTCTTTTGGTTTGATCTCTGGTATAAAATGTTTGATGATGAAGATAAAAAAAGGAAGAAAACTTCAGATGAATTCGAAAAAATACTTCGGGAGATGGAGAAAATTGTAGGAGATGCGTTTAAGACTACTTTTGAGGAAGTCAAAGGATTTTCTATAAGAACTTATCCTGATGACAAGCCATATAATATAAATATACCGGAGGATGAACTCCCAATTGATGTGATGGAAAGCAATAAGTCCATTTCTGTAACCATAGAAATTCCGGGAATAAAAAAAGAAGATATCGATCTGGAAATAACTGAAAATACGCTGGAGATACACATTGAGGCATTACGATATACATACCACAAAAAGCTCGAATTGCCCTCGGACGTGAAACCAGATACAACGAAAGCCACATACAAAAATGGAGTGCTTGATGTGGAAATACAAAAGAGAAATATCGGAAAGAAAGGGCATAAAGTGAGTGTAAAATAAACCAATCTATAAATCTACATATTCCCCAACTTTCTCTTTTGCGCTTTCTCTCTTTTCCTTCAAATCTTTTAAAAAATCGCCCATCAGTTGGACGGCAAGTTTTTTGCAGTCTCCACACATCTGCTCTCCAGATTTGCACTTTTCATATATTTCTTCAAGTTCTCTATCATCCTTCATCAAGTGATATAGAAACAACTCATACACAACACATTCATCCGGTTTTCCCCCATACTTCCTCTGCTCTACAAGAGATACCGCACCTCCGGTCTTTGCCGCCATTATTTTCTTTTTTGCTTCCTCTGGCAAGTCAGTGAGAAAAACGGCCGATTCCGGCCTGCTGCTGGACATTTTTCCTCCAGTTAAGCCGGTCATAAACCGGTGGTATGTCGATGAAGGAGAAATAAAGCCATAAGCCCCGTTCTCCTGTTCTCTTTTTGCCAGGGCGATGTCGATTTTGCCTATATCTTCTTCATTTGCGCCGTCGAGATAAATCGCCCTATAATTATCCATTCTCTTCATACCAAACCCAAATTTACCTGCCTCTTCCTCTGCAATATCCATCAGTCTGTTCACATCCTCATCTGATTTGATAAAAATTCCTATTTTTCCATCTTTTGCTACCGTCACATTGAAAAGGCGGTGTGAACTGGCTACACCTCTGCTGAACCGTATGTGGGGATCCTGATCAACGCCAACGGGAACGAGCGTGGGACGCGGCCCCCCGTATTTTTCCATCTGCACATGTAATATATCCCCGCACTGAATGAGGGGGGATAACACATGAGACATGTTCGTTGAGCCGTTGAACCCATAAATGGCGGTCACTTCAGACCAATTTGTTTTTTTGCCGAGCAAGTATCCCAGGTCTTTCACATCCGTATTTCTCGACTGGAAGTATATGATGCAGGGTTTTAGGCCAAGGGCAATGTAACTGGTTATGTATTCCTCAACTGCCAATTTTTTCGCTTCTTTAAGGGTATAGCTGCGGGTTGCATATGCCTCTATATCCGCAATTGCAATAAATATATCCGCACCCACATTTTGATAATACATTATCTGGTCTATAACCATCTTGTGCCCCAGGTGCATCTTTCCAGAAGGCATCAGGCCGGTGAGCAATGCCCAGGGCTTTTTCCCTTCCATGGCATCTTTTATGCGATGGAAATCACGGTGGCCGAAAACAATGCCTCGGCGGAATAAATGCGGTACATTGGGCAAGCCTTCCCATTCTTCCCTACCAAATTCCTTTATGCCGAATTTTTCTCTTAACCGGCTGTAATTTTCGTATTGCACAGAGCTCCAAGGATCAATTCTCATCCTGCGTTTATCCGGAAAGCATATTTGTATTTTTTGAATAGGAAATGTTTAATAAGACATCTGCGATGCAGCAAAAGAAAAACATGAATAAAAAAGGCGTATCTGTTTTAGGGATAGCTGCATTAGCAGTATTTTTGTTCGCAGGGCTCGCATCTGCAGAAACAATAACCGATGATACCAATGATGTATTGCATTGGGCCTGGAATGACAACCTGGGCACATATTCATGGTCGCACTCCGTTACAAACAAGCCGAATATAGATATTAAAGAGCTTTCGTGCACGACGGACGGACAACAGGTAATATTGAAAATGAAGGTATCTGGGGCAATTGAAGACTCTGAAAATATTATATATGGTGCCTGCTACAATACTACCGATGCGATGTACTATGCGACATACACTAATGGCAGCGGAATGTGTATGGGCGTACCAGGAGATTATACACAAATATCGTCCGGAAATGTCTCCAGTTCTGGCGATACGATTACCGCGACAGTAAATACGGCCGGAACCGGGGCAAAATCAGATTTTTACGGTTACGCATACAAATACACCCAATTTGGAGATACAAGTGCTGAATGGTGGGGAGATTGGATTCCACAAGATACTTCACCATGGTCCTGTGATGAAAATAATGGAGGCGGCGATGAAGGAAGCAGCGGGGGCGGCGGCATCCCTGGATTTGAAATAGTTTTGCTTGTTGGGGCAATTGCAATAATTGTGGCACTGAAAAGAAGGTGATTTGCCAACTAAATATAATTCTCTCAATCCTCTTTTATTTCTTCCAAGTTCTCCAGTTATACGGCAGGATTTTAAGGGCAACATACAGAAACTTATTATAAAAATTCATGTTTCTCCTGTTTCATGGATGTACTGAGTTTTGCCATTACCGTCATTCTCGTAACGGCCTCAGGTGCTCTTGCTCCAGGCCCCCTATTTTTTGCCAACATAGCTCATGGCACTAGGTCGGGCGTCAAAAGCGGCCTGGTATTCTCAGTAGCACACACATTGGTTGAATTCGCCCTCGTCATGCTATTAGCCCTTGGACTCTTAACTGTCGCAAGCAAACCGATAGTAAAGCTTGTCATCGGAGTTATTGGAGGAGCAGTCCTTATCGCTTTTGGCATATCGCAAATCCACAACTCATTTAGGTATAAACCCGCAGAATTAAAACGTGGTACGCCATCTTCCCGCCATCTTTTTCTAATTGGTTTGGCCTTTACCGGTTTGAATCCCTACTTTGTTATTTGGTGGCTTACTGCTGGGGCGCAACTCATTATCATATCTCTTGAATTTGCAGCTTTAGCCGGCGTTCTATTCATGTATCTTTGCCACGTGTGGATGGACTATGTGTGGCTTACTGCTGTTGCTCACTCCGCTAGGAAGGGAACGAACATCATGGGACTGAGGTGGTATAGATTTCTTATGGTTATATTCGGAGGGATATTGACCTATTTCGGGCTTACCTTTCTTATAGATGGCTTAGCTCCTTAACACCATATTTTTATTCCAAAAGCTCTATTGCCCAAGGAATGCACAACAAATCACTGATTCCATAAAAGTATGTCGGGGGCGGGGTTTGAACCCGCGACCTCCTGATTTCCCAGCGAACCCTTAAGCTGTGCTTATGAGTCAGGCGCTCCAACCAGGCTGAGCCACCCCGACCTACCTTAAATTATCCCAGCGGGTATGAAAATTTAGGCGTTTATCTCTTTTCTATGGTATATCCACATTTTGTGCATTTCCACTTCTCAAAAACATCATTTTTGAATGAGAATGGAACAAGCCATCCTTCACCGCATTTTGGGCACGGCGGAAATATGTTTCCTATTGTATCACCTCAAAAGGGTAGCATACCGCATTTTTTAAACATATCGTTTCTTAGCAACCCTTTAAAAAAGTGTTGCATCCCAAACTTTCTTTCCGATTTAGGAAAAGCGCTGGCGGAAAAAAGTTCTTTTTGAGCTGAAGCACTTTTTCTTCTAAGAAAAAGGGCTCTTGGGGTTCAGGGGTAATATTTTATTAACGAAATAGATTACAAACCATGGAAACGCCTGCGATAGTTGTGAATGTAAAGACATATAAGGAAGGAACGGGAAGAAAAGGACTGAAAATCGCAAAAATTATGGAAAAAGTGAGCGAAGAAACTGGGGCAAGCATGGTAATAGCTGTGCAGACACCAGATATTTATATGATTGCAAGCGAGGTGAAAATCCCGGTCTTTGCCCAGCATATGGACGCGATAAACTGCGGCAGCCATACTGGATGGACTCTGCCTGAAAGCATAAAAGAAGCAGGTGCTAGAGGCGTTTTACTGAATCATTCCGAACATCCCCTTAAAATAGGCGAGATTGCAAAAGGTGTGGAAAGGGCAAGGGAACTCCAACTGGAAACCATTGTCTGTGCAAACAATATAGGAGTTACGGGAGCTGTGGCCACACTTTCACCAGATTTTGTTGCAATAGAACCGCCAGAGTTGATTGGCGGGGACATATCTGTAACGAAAGCAGAGCCAGAAATAATAAAAAAAGCTGTTGGAATCGTGAAAAAAATAAATCCCTCAACAAAAGTTCTTTGTGGAGCCGGGGTTAAAAGAGGAAAGGATGTAAAAAAAGCCATCGATTTGGGCACTGAAGGCGTCTTGCTTGCGAGCGGTGTTGTAAAAACAGGGGACAAAGAAAAGGTTTTGAGAGAAATGGCATCTGCCATCGAGAAAAAATGAAGCCGTTTGTTATCGTAAACTGTGCGATGTCGATAGATGGAAAGATTGCATTGCCGGCTAGAAAGCAGATAAAAATATCAAATGAGGAGGATATCGAAAGAGTGCATAAACTCAGAAATGAATGCGATGCAGTACTGGTTGGCATTGGAACAGTACTGGCTGACGACCCAAAACTCACCGTCAAAAAGAAATATGTACCAAATCCATCAAATCCTTTACGCATCGTGCTCGACAGTAATTTCAGGGCCCCCGGTAATGCAGAAGTCATGAAAGGAAATGTGCCAACCCTAATTGTAACCACTCGCAGGGAATTCAAACGGGGCAATTTAGAAGTAATAAAATGCGGACACAATACCGTAAATTTAAAGAAACTCATGAAACTGCTTTACGACAGGGGCATAAAAAAACTTCTTGTTGAGGGTGGAGAGACAGTCATATGGGAATTTTTAAAGCAGGGGCTGGTAGATGAACTCAATATTTTCATGGCACCATTTGTAATAGGAGGGATAACATCACCAACGATGGCGGGCGGCGAAGGCTCGCCCTCACCTGATAAAATCATACATATGGAATTACATGACTTCTATAGAATTGGAAATGGAATTTTATTGAAATTCCGTCCATCACTCTCCGAAAATATGCACTAACAATATTCTGTTTCTGGCCCTAACATCACATTCCACGAAAACAATTTGCTGCCATGTCCCAAGTTGTAATTGATTATCTGCAACAGGTACAACAATGCTTGGCCCGAGGATGCTTGCCCTTACATGAGAGTGACCGTTACCGTCGTGCCACTGCTCCTCATGCTCGTAATACACGTTTCTGGGAGCAATTCGTTCTAGGGCTGCTGGCAGGTCATGTAAAAGACCGGGCTCGTGCTCTATCGTTGTTATCGCCCCCGTAGAGCCGGGACAAAAAACACATGCCATTCCATTGTCTATGCCTGATTTGCTCACAACAGACTGCACATCTGAAGTGATATCAACTATGTCCATTTCACGGGTTTTAAGCCCTATTTCACCAATATAAACTGTCATGATATACAAACGAGAAAGGTATAAAATAGTTTATTGCAACTTGTGGCAAACTTTTAAATTGCTGCCCTATTTCCCCTCATGAAAATTGGCAAGGATACCTACATTGCGAAAAGTGCCATCATCATAGGAAATGTTTTCGTTGGGGAGAGATGCAGCATATGGGAAAATGCCGTGATACGAGGAGATTTAAATATCATAGAGATCGGCGATGAAAGCAATGTGCAGGATTGTTGTGTGCTCCATGTCTCGCCGGAACATCCCATGAAAATAGGTAAAGGAGTTTCAGTAGGTCACGGGGCGATAGTACACGGTGCAATGGTGGAAAATGACTGCATAATAGGCATCAATTCAACCGTTTTAGACGGCGTTCATATAGGAAAAGGGTGCATCATAGCCGCCAATGCCGTTGTCCCGCCAGACGCGAAAATTCCAGCCAACAGCTTAGCGGCAGGGGTACCAGCAAAAATAATAAGGCAGGATGAAGGGATGATCGAAGCCGTAAGGAAAAATACGGAGATTTACATGAATCTGGCAGTGAAATACCTAAAAGGAGAATTTGAAGAGGATGTGACTGAACAGAAATAGTGCTTAGCGGATATCTCTCCGAGAAATTTTTACTTTAGCGTATGGGTTTTTGTTATGCCCACAATTATAGTGAAAGACTCATATATTTTCAACAATGCAGAAAAGCAATTCAAGAATAAAGTAAGGAAATCACCAGGATGCCATTTCAGAAACTATTTTAAATATCGGTAAAGTTATCAATATTGAGTTTTGTTAAGAGTGGGAAAAAACCCAATGTCATTATCAGAAACTGTGTAGTTCATGCCGAAGACTTAGATTGAGAAGATGAAATAAAATATGCAATTCCTTGTCTTTATTCATGTAGTATTTTTACCATATAGATAAATGGAAGGCTTATCGAGAACTCTTTCACAATACATTTCAAAATTAAATGCAACAGATTATTCATCACATCAACTATAAACTTAATAAAGGCATGGATATTCAATTATCTAAAGGATAAGATGAAAATAAACATGGTGACAGGACTGAGCACCCTCAGCAGATTGATTACATTCAAGAATGCAGGCGGGATGGGGACGCAGGTGCCAGTCCTTGCCCAAAAGTTGAGAGAAAGAGGTTTTGATGTTACAATTGATGATTCCAGAGATTTTGATGTACTGCATCTTCACAACCCTATGCCAAATTTTATTCCACTTATAAAAAAGACAAGGAAAGAAGGCAAGCCTGTTGTTATTCATGCCCGCCACATCCCAGAACTGGTAAAAGGAGGGTTTAAATTTGATAGGGTTCTGTATCCCCTGTTTGATAAATACTCGAAATGGATATACAATCAGGCGGATGTTGTAGTATGTGCCACCCCTTACGTAAAAAGATGGATGGAGAAAAACGGGATAAAGAGAGAATTAAGGGTTATACCAAACGGTGTGGACTGCAAGAAATTTACATTTAGTAAAAAAGACAGGGAAGATTTCAGGAAGAAATACGGTTTTAACAACAAATTCATCATATTCTCGGTCGGGCTTATTATACCCCGAAAAGGTGTACATGATTTTATGGAAGTTGCAAAAAAATTTGGAAAAAAAAATAACTTTCAATTTGTATGGATTGGTTCTACAGAACCCGGACTTGAAAAAGTGGATATTTCTGGTACACCGAAAAATGCAAAATTCATAGGCCACATCCCGTTTAGCGAAATGAATTCAATATACTCTGGAGGAGATGCCTTTTTCTTCCCCACATATGCCGAAAGTTATGGTAACGCGCTCTTTGAGGCCGCTGCTGCGGGGAAAGTCCTCCTTATTAGAGATATTGATATTTATAAGGATTGGTTTAGAGACGGTATAAACTGCCTGAAGGGAAAAAGTGTTGAGGAGTATGCTACCCATATTGAAGCAGTTTCAAGTGATGATGAATTGCGAAAGATGCTGGAATCGGGGGCAATGAAGCTGGCTCGGGAGCAGGATATCGAAAAAACAGTTGATATGCTGGCACATTTATATGTAAATTTGATAAAATGATAGGAGATGCAATCATCAATTTCTTCAGCAATTTCGGTGTTATTGGGATGGTTCTTGCATTATATGTAATTTTTCTGATTGACAGCATGATTTTTCCAGCGCTCCCAGATTTTTTTCTTTTAGTTATATATTCAACCAATCCCCAAAATTTTTTGTGGGGATTTGTTATATTAATAATAGCAGTATTCGCAAGTTTTTCTGGTAATTCCATACTTTATTTGATTGTAAAAAAATATTCACCCCCACATTTTATTAAAAATCTGATGAAGAAATACAGCGAAATGCTGATTGTAAAGGATGAAAGAATTTTACTGATTAACAGAATCGCTCCCGTGCTTCCATATACAGGGGCTTTTATCGCCATAAACGACTGGAATTATAAAAAGTCGATTGCATACATTGTTGCAGGGGCCATAATAAAATTTGGTTTTCTATTGCTGCTTTCTGGAACATTCTACGCCCTTTTTGAAAAAGGCGTGGCACAAAACGCAACATTTATACTCATTATTGCAACTATTGTGATAAGCCTTATTGCCTCACATCTGGAAAAGGGAAAGCTGGCTAAGCCAAAAATCTGATTGAAAAGCGAAGGGGGAAGAGCTGAAATATAACTTCAACTCCCGCCCCTAAAAAGTGGGAAATAAATAGAATTTCAATACCCAATCCATCAGGAAGAGTAGTGAAATTCACACTCAAAGATGTGTGCCCCCATCTGGATACTTGCCTCTCCGGCTCCATTTCACATCTGCCGTTCAACGTTATATTTTTCTCCCCATCAAAATAGTAGCCGGAGACATACCCGGGGGATTCCCACAGGAAAATGGCTTGCCAGTATGATGACGAAAGATTCGTATCAAGATAGGTGTGCACATCACAAACCATTCTAAAGTGCAGTGACAATATTTGATTGCCTTCCCTTGCATTTATTTCTATCTCTGAAGGATAGTAAACATCATATTCCTCGACATATACCATACCTCCATATTCATATACAATATTGGAAAATTCAATGTATTGACCTCCATCCGAAACAAGATAGAGAATACCGAATGCGGGGCCTTCACAGACCCAGAAAGGAACATTTCCGTAAAACATACTCCATCCATTATCAAAAGATGACCATATCCAGTCATAACCAAACATATTATTATCTGAAGAAAAAGCGATCGAAGAAGGAACAGATACTGAATGATGGGATAACCACCACTTTGCAAGATTTATATACGCAGAAGAAACATTTCCAATATCTGAATGATTTTTAAAAGGATTGCCATATGTCCAGTTACCCCATACATGCTCATAATAGCCGCTTCCATACAGTTTCATTGTTTCATTACCGATAGTAATGTCCCCTGTGATGTCACATAACGGAATGAAGCCATACCTGTAATAACCCAACCCCATGGGAAGAATTGCATTGGAAATCTCATCCGCGACCCATTTTGGTGGAGTTACAGCTGTGCAACAGAGATTTATAACAAAATTTTTTCTTTCAAAATGCACCACATATTCAGGATACAAACCTTTCATCCAGGAATTATAGTACTGCAATTCCACTCTGTTTTTTTCATGGGAGAGGGTTTCAACACCATCGCCATATGAGCCAAGACTATAACAATCACCATTGTCCATATCAAAAACTGTGAGAAAAAGATTGGATGCCGGGGTTTCCATCTCATATTCAAAAGATGCGGTCAGGCTCCAGTTGCCCATACCCTCCAGCACAAAAAAAGCATCAACATTCCACCATTCCCTCCCACAGGGGAAATGGTTGCCCTCGTCTTCAGGATCCCAAGCATACACCCATACATTTTTTTCCTTGCCAACTAAAGAATTTGGATAAGTATCCATTATAAAAAAGGGCGAGAACGCGTTTGGAATGAAAAACATGGCTGCAATGAGCAACGGCAATATGACCTTCATTATTTCTAATATATGTTCACCATAGAAAAAGGTTACCCACCCCCCATTATTTCCACTGGAAATTTAAAATATCACAGCTGTGCAACATAAGGATACATGATGAGTATCCAGATGGACCATCATGTTTTGGGGCGCCTCCTTACGCCGCTGCAGGGCATTCGTTCCAGTGTATGACGATAGACCAATGGAAAAAAAGGAAGGTTATAGAAGAAAATTCATTGCTTATTGTTGCAAGGGCAATTACGACTGGCAGGCATCTTAGAGGAACATTCATATTTTTTAATGGCCGCAGGGAAATGAAGACTGCAATTTTAGACTGGATTTCCTTCAGATAATTTCTCCTTCCAATTGTTTTCTCTTAAATCTTTTAAATGGACTGCAGTCATGCTTACCTTACTCTCCAAAAGTTTTTGCAAACCCAGAATATGACCTTCTCCTACAAAAGCAACTATCACATCATAAATATCTAATGCTTTTAACAATTTATTATACATAAATTCATTTCTATCGTCTATAAGAATTTTATTAAATTCTGGAAATTGAATGCTGATCTGATTGAAATAAGAGAATGGTTTATCCTCGAATGCTCGCAATTCATTTTCTATTTTCTTTTTAGTTATAAATATAGAAAATATACTTCCAAGAACAAACATCATTTTCTTTTTAAATGAAATTTCTCTCCACAACCTTTCTGCAACTAGTCTGGCGTCCATATCTATACATAAGATTCCGATACCCTTATCTTCCGCTTTTTTTACACATGCCACCATTTCTGATCCCGTCGTGACGCCGTACATCTTGGCAATTTTTCTTTGTATTTTTGATAAAATCAAATAAAATAGAGGAATGCCATCTCTTTTTGTGCTGGGATTTAAAAGGAAAGAAAGGCGGTTTTTATCCAATTCTAGAGCTACAACATCGGGATTTACAGTATCGATTATACCTTCTACCTGTGTAGATATATTGAATACATGCCCAACTCCAACCAAAATTATTCTTTTTTCCATATAATCCACTGAACCAATTCATCTATTCCTTTATTATGTTTTGCATCTGTAAGAAAGATTTTTCTGGGAGCTATCCTCTCTAAATCTTTAAGGATTTTATCTATACTTACTTCCATATATTCCACTAGATCTATTTTATTTATAATAACGAAATCAGAAATTTGAAAGATTAATGGGTGTTTTCTGACCATATCATCCCCTTCAGTAACAGATATTACCACCCCTCTTTTGTTGCAACCCAACACAAAATCTGCAGGACATACTAAATTCCCTATGTTTTCTACAAAAAGTACGTCTATGCTATCCAAATCAATATTTTCTAGCGCATGCTCTATTAGATGGGCATCTAAATGACATTCTTTCCCTGTATTTATGTTTACAACCTGCACATTATGTCTTTTTATCCTTCTATAGTCATCATCACCAGTCACATCCCCTACTATCACTCCCACTTTCTTTCTTCCCAATAGTTTTTCGACCATTTTTTCAATAATGAGCGTTTTTCCTGAGCCTATAGATCCCATAAAATCAATAGATAGAATATTTCTTTTTTTCAACGTCTCATTATTTGATTCTGCTATCTTCTTATTTTCTTCGAATAAGTCTTTGCTAACAGACAAATCTATCTTATGCATAATACCCTAAAGGATGTTTTCCTCTTTAAAACCTTTCATTCTCAATGTATCTATCAACCCGTGAGCATAATTTATACATCCAAATGCAGTAAAAAAATCTTTTTTTGAGAGATAATACTTGGCATCATTATAATATCGCACAGCCATTTCTACGGCCCTGTTTTCTTCTTCCAATATTTTTATATTTTCTTCAAATAACTTTATGTCTTTAATCACTCTTTCTTTTTTCATATATATCCCTTTATATAATTTTTACTTGTGCTCCTCTTTTTATAAGCCTTCCCATCACTTTTTCTTTAAGCCTGTCGCTGCAGCTTATACATATCTTTCCATCGGGAGTGCAACCGAAATCAAGTACGTCTACATCCTCATTAAATATTGATGATAAATCTTCTCTTGCCTCCTGTGGGAACTTAATTTCCATGATGACATTGTTGGGCAGTAAATCATAAACCAACTCGATCAGCTGTTCTATATTTTCCCCGGTTTTTGCTGATAAAAATACATATGGTCTGTTGCCTATAATCTTTTTTATACTTTCAAGTTTCATTTCTTTTTCTCTTTTACTGATCTTATCTGCTTTATTTAATCCTACTATAACATTTGGATGGGCTCTCATACTCATAATTTCTTTTATGGATAATTCTGTTTTCTCTATGAGTGTATCAACTTCTTCACCAATATCTACTAGTAAGATCACCATATCTGACAGCTCTATTTCCTCAAGAGTGGAATGGAAGGAATCCACGAGCCAGTGCGGCAAATCTCTTATAAACCCTATGGTATCTGTAATTAAAATCGGTATTGTTTTCGTTCCTTTTTTTTGTTTTATTGCACGTGTGGTTGTAGAAAGTGTAGAAAACAATCTTTCTTCCACCTTAACATGCTCCCCTGTTAATCGATTAAGCAAACTACTTTTTCCTGCATTTGTATACCCTGCTACAGCAATCAAATAAAATCCTTTCTTCCATCTGTACCGGCGATGAGATTCTCTTTCCTGTCCTATCTTTTCCAATTCTTCTTTAATCCTTTTCATTTGTTTTTTTATCATCTCATAATAGTTTGCCACTTGGTATTCTCCTCCACCCATAAAGCCAGGGTGTTCTCCAGTTTTAGCTCGATGGATTAATTCTCTGATGTAGGATCTCTCGTATCTTAAATACGCAAGCTTTACTTGTAATTTTGCCTCTTTTCTTTTTGCCCTGTCTGCAAATATGTCGAGGATGAGCCGTATACGGTCGTAAACTTTAACATTCAGGAAATTTTCCATATTGTACCACTGTGATGGATGGAGTTTTTCGTTTACTATAACACATCTTACCCCCCTTTTTTCTACATATTCCTTTATTTCCTTAATTTTACCGCCCCCAATGTAAAATGAGGGATTTGGTTTATCACGGTGTTGTATAAATGTCTTTATTACACTATAACCTAATGATTTTGCAAGACGTTCTATTTCGTCATTGTTGTCTTGAAGCGAGATTATTATCGCTTTTTTATCATCCATCTAATTCTTTATAGCAATCCTACTAAAAAAATCTTTTCCAATGGAAATAAAGGGGTGTGCCTTATGTGCTGAAGTCCATCAAGCTTGTATGTCCGTTGCTCAGATTAACAACCGGAACCTTTGCGGGGTCGGGCGAAAAATTCATCATTTTTTGGTACTCTGTCTGGGATTGCCATGTAGAGGCATTTATGAGAAGAACACCTCTATATCTATCAATTGCTGTTGTGTGCACATGTCCCGTGACAAAAATATCTGGTACTCTATCAATAACCATATAATCTCTTTTTTCTGGGGCAAGCGGAGTGCCGTCACCATATATTGGGGCCATGTGGCGGCACTGCAGCATACTCTTCATTATTTCAGTCGGTCGATTCTGATCAATTCCTATGCGGGTTGAAAAATCCTGCAGGGATTGCCCGTGGTATGAGAGCACTTCCACCCCATTCATTCTCATATAGCACGGGTTGCCAACAAAAATAACATTCATATCCGAGAACATATCCCTTATCTCCCCCCCGAAAGCAGGCTGCGGAAGGGCAGGCCGAACAGCATCATGGTTGCCCGGCTGAATCAGTATTTTTATATTTTCCGGTATCCCCTCCATTTCACGTGCAATGGCTTTGTATTGCCCGTATACGTCATTTATTTTCAGGTCTTTCTCCTGGCGTGGGTATATGCCAATCCCCTCTATGATATCTCCTGGCATTATTATATATTTAACCTTTTTAGCTACTTCCTTCTGTTTTTCATTTCCTGTATTCCCATTAATCCACTTAATGAAATTCGCCCATTCATTTCCCAAAAAAGTCTTACTGCCGATATGAATATCGGAGATAAATGCAACATATGCCTCTTCTTCTGCGTAGCGCTTCTTTTTATTCAACGGCACGTCCGGCCATATTATATTCTGGGTTATTATCAATCCCCCTCTGCCCGTCTTTCCAACAGCACCTATAACTTCATCCTCAACGATGGCGGCAGCAGCACCCGCAACATCCTTCTGGATATACAGAGTTGCATTGTCGCTTTCATCTTCTATATCAACTAGCACATGACCATTTTTTCCTCGTTTTATCTCATTCACAATACCAATTACAGCAACATCTCCCTCTCGTCTTTGAGCTTTTTTCAATGGAAGAAGATTTTTCATTTCCTGTCTCTTTCTCAAAAGAGCATAAAGACTTTCATATCTATCCCTGAACAAATGAGTGAAATCAGATAATGTTCCTTCACAACTGCTTTTGCCGGTAACATCCTCCAGTATTTCCAGGCCGCTGCTCCCTTCTATATGTGGTATGGCCGCCTTTTTTTCCTTTCTATCATCTTCATCAAAAACTTTTTTAATATCTCCTAATAAAATGTTTAGAGGTTTTTCATCAAATTCTTCAAGGACCTTTTTAGAATTTTTTAGAACATTCCCTCTCTCAACTAAAAAATCCACAGCTTCAGATTGAATAAGTACACTATTTTTCTGAAAGTACTCAATTATCTTCTTTCTCTCATCCATTTTAGCCGGTATGGACACGTCTCCAAGTGGGCATGCAGACAATGTAGCGATTTTTCCATCATTTTCCTCAATCCCGTGCCCCTCTGAGCACCAGTAGTCCTCGGCCGGGCTGCTCCCTTCCGGGCCTGGCCCCTTTTCCGAGGTTAAGATGGGTGATTGCCCCTCCGGCCAACGAAACCATCACCTTTGGTCCCAGAGGACGAGATTTCATTGTCCAATGCTGGATCGCTGCATAGCCTGTACATCGCCTTGAAGACTTCGGCCCCGACAAAGGCGTTTTTCGGTTACAGGAGACGCCTAACCTCCCAGCCTAGTCCATGACCTTTAGCCAGAATCCTAATATTCGATTGCTTTAATAATATTACCATGGGTGACGGAGGATCCTGAATTCATTTGCAAAAAACCGGTAAAAAATCCAGGCAAGTGAGCCGGTAACGAATGCAACGTCACGCGCCATGTGCCATAGATATGTGATTTCATCATTGCTGCCGTGGTAGTACCCCGCCCAATAAGCATCCTTGGCAAGAAATACAATCGCTATTATTAATGCTGCCACCACTATAACATCCAGGTAAAAAAGCCACCTTCTCCATTTCTTCGGCTCTATTTCCATTGTCTCCTCCTCTTTGTTTAACCTTCATTAAAGAAATAGCATTCAATATAAAAGTTTGTGCATTCTGGGCCCGTAAATGGGCGAGGGCATCTGCAATCTCCTAAAATGTTAACAGGAACGGGCAATAACAAAGTGAAGATGAAGCAAGGAATATCCCCACCTTCTATTTCTTTTTCTTTTTGCTCTTTCCTTCCTTCTTTTTTGCCTCTTTTTTGGACTTACAACGGAAGTTCCAGAAAAAAATTTGATGTGGAAAGCTCAAAAAACTCCAGAATTAAGGAGGCGGTCGCTATTTTTTTCTCTTAAGATTCAATTTTTTTCTAGTGGCTACTTTTATGCCACGATGTG
>JAYEJS010000098.1 GCA_034660695.1 Candidatus Thermoplasmatota archaeon
TTATTCCCTGTAAACCTGCATTCTGAACTACTCTGCAAATCCCTGTATCATTGTTTACTGAATAAATTAAAGGAATGTCTGTTCCATCTATGCTGCCGTTGTACATCTCCTCTATTTCGAAAAGCGAGGGATTGTAATGAATAGAATAATTGGCTGCACTGAAGCTAATCAGGTTCTGAGCCGTTACATCTACATAAAATTCATTTCCAACGACAACTATCGGGGGAGATAAGAGTGATATGGATGTCCCTTCCGCTGCCACAGCTAATGGGATAAAAAATGCGATAAAGGTTAGCAACAACACTATTTTTTTCATGTAAATCCCAAGATTTTATTTATTACGGCAACCATATCGTCATTGTCTACATCCTGATCTCCATCGGCATCTGCAGGATGGGGATAGACAGGCTCATTATCCATACCTTCCAGGATTCTCTCGATTTTTGTTATATCTAGGGCGTTTATGTTCCCATCCATGTTTGCATCCCCTCGCTTCCATACCATCACTTCTTTTTCTTTATGGAGAGTATTTCCATATACATCGATTATTGTTAAATTTACAGTATAACTTCCAGCTTTTTCATAAATATGTATTGTATTTTTTTCATAGTTTATGTTTCCATCTCCGAAGTCCCAGCTCCACTGCTCTATTTCTCCCGTTGATGTATCATTGAAGAAAGCCGTTTCACCCTCAAAAACAAAGGAATGGCTAAAGTTTGCTATCATTTGCTTAATGGTTGAGAAATAGTAAACATTGGACATGCTGCTGTTTTTTCTGTCGTTTGCAATCACATGCCAGCTATAATTTTTACCATAATCCAAATGCAGGGCAACACTCACAATTCCACTTTTCAAAATACCAGAATAAACGCTACTTTCATCCAAATAAAACGTAACATTCATCATATCCCCGTCTTCATCATAAACATTTGCTATCAGTGATGTCCCTATGTTAACTGTCGAGTTATTCCCAGGCGATAAAAGCGATACTATTGGCTCATGATTTTCTAATGAAAGGGTTGTGAAATTATTTGTCCCACCATATGAAATTCTTCCGTTGGCACCTACGGCTATAGCCTTGTAGTGGTAGTTTTCTCCGTCTTCGAGACCTTCAATGCTTGTATTGAATTTCCCAGTATTATTGATAATTTCAACAGGCGTTGAATGCTTTTCACCGTCCCAGTATTCAAACCACACATAGCAAAACGTGCTGCCCCCCAAGGAGGTTATATTTGCATGTAAAGTTGCATTATTATATGATTGATTAGCCGACAATGTTTCAATTGCAGGTGCTACTGGAAGGGAGAGCATTTTGAAGGATAAATTTGTGCCATAAGAAATTCCTTGGCTGTTGTTTATTACAGCCCTGTAGTAGTAAGTCGAGTTTTCTTTCAAACCAGTTATGACTTCCGTAAACATTCCTTTATTATTCACCTCTTTTTTCTGTGTTTGAGTTGCGTTTTTATCGCCATTTTCATTATATTCAAACCATACCTGACAGCTTTCATCTCCGCCCATGCTTGTTACATTCGCTTTGAGGACTACTGCATATTCTACTGAACCTGTCTCAACTTCCGCTTTTACTGCTGATGTAGTAAAAATTTTATCCGAGCCGTATGAAGTGCCTTTGCTGTTCTTTACAGCAGCCCTGAAATGGTATGTTTTTCCTGGCCCTAAATCATATATTTGGGCATCAAATTCAGCTGCACTGCCCAACGAGATGTTTGTAGTTGAACGCCCGTAAGAAGTCATCTCCCCATACTCAAACCACACACTGCAGTTCTCGTCGCCACCCAGATCCTTTAAATTTCCTCTGAGAATGGCAGAATTGCTGGTAACATTCTCTGCATCAAGCGTATTAACCGACGGAAGTACCACATGTGTCGTGAAGGCAGCATCATCTCCGCTTACATTTCCGGCGCTATTCTGGGCAACGACGCGGAAATGATAGGTAGTATCTAACTCCAGTCCAGAGATAGAGGAAGAAAAGGAAGAAGCAGATGTTTTGTTGTATTTATGCGTTTCGTGAGCATATTCCCACCACTTTTCGTGGGAAACATCGTCATAGACAAACCATACGTTGCAACTGTTTGCCCCCACCTTACTCAAATAGCCATTGAGGATGGCTGAATCATAGCCAATGCCGGTCGCAGCATTTGTTGTAACTTGCGGAAGAGTCGGACTGGTGTGAAATGTTTTATCTGCCCCATAGGCGGTTTTTCTGCTGTTCTTTGCCACAGCCCTGAAATGGTATGTACTGTCGGGCTGAAGCCCAGATATTGGTTCGAAAAAAGGTGTCGGGGAATACTTGGTTCCCTTTGCGGTTGTCTGCCCGTATGAAGTTGTTTTTCCATACTCAAACCAGACTTGGCAGCTTGTATCCTTTAAATCAGTCAGCTCGCCGTTCAATTTTGCCGAACCGCTTGTTATATCTGTTGCATCATTTGTTAAGACATCTGGCTTTCCTATCAATGAAAAACTTACATTTTTTGAAGGCTGTGCCACATTCAATGCAAATGTCTTTGCGTTATCTTCATTTTGATACGAGCAGTATATTTCTATACTATCTCCGTTTTCACAATTTCCCAGATTGGATAAATTTGCCTGATAATAGCCATTGCTTTGGGTGGATATGCTCATCTGCGTCGATTTAGTTACATCTTTTATGGTAACATCTATGCCCCCTGGAATAGCATTTCCATTCGAGTCCTTTATGTATCCGTATACAGGAAACGGCTGATCCAGAGTGTTTCCCACTTTCAATATGCTTGTTAAACTTACAAGCAACAACATTATCACCAACAGGCTTTTTATTTTCCTCATTTTTTCACCCCTATACTAAATTCACCACTACTTGAAACTCTCAAAACGACACAATCCCCAGGTTCAATAACAAAATCATAGGAAGGTGGAGAAATACCGACAACATAACTATCAAATGCTCCAATGCTGACATTCCATCTGCTTACCACACTGCCGGTTGGCATTATATCATTTCCTATTAAAGATGCAAGATCAGATGCTTTCGTTTCATTGATACAACTCCACACAACATTGTTCACAACATTTCTTTCGCTCTTAAAGAGATAAACAACCCTGTCAATGAGTTTAAACGCATACTCCACAAAAGGGCCGGATTGCGCCACCCGCACAACAATAGAATCATACGGATGAATAACAAAATCATAGGAAGGTGGAGAAATACCGACAACATAACTATCAAATGCTCCAATGCTGACATTCCATCTGCTTACCACACTGCCGGTTGGCATTATATCATTTCCTATTAAAGATGCAAGATCAGATGCTTTCGTTTCATTTCCAAGCCAGGGGATGTAATTCACCACATTGTTTTCATTTCTGAAAATCTGTATTTTTGTACCCACTCCCAAAATTTTTGAAATGCTGGCATTCTTGCTTCCATTAAAAATTGTCAGCGTAACATTATAATAATTTCCTATAGGATATATATGCAATGGATTTTGTTTATCACTTGTGCAGTTATCTCCAAAATTCCATTGCCACCTTTCCGCGTTTGATGAATTGTCTATAAAATTAATTTGCTCATCAGAAATTGGGCTTTCTGGGGTATAAGAAAAATTCGCAATCAGTGATAGCCCTAATGACACCATCTCGTATCTAATGGCAGTGCCGCCGTCATCATCAACAACGGTAAGAGATACACTATACACTCCCTCATGGCTGTAAAAATTGGTTGTGTTTTTGTCGTAACTTATGTTCCCGTCCCCAAATGACCATGTGTAATTAACAATAGAGCCGTCACCATCCGATGAGAGATCGGTGAAGTAGACAGTAAAACCGTTAATTTCATACGAAAAGTTGACAACCGGCGGGACATTTAAAATTGTAATATTCTTTTCAGTGAAACTAATTGCACCATCATTGTCCATGATGGTCAAATTTATGGTATAATTTCCGTTGAAAATGTATTGGTAAGATACATTGCAACCATAACCCATATTTCCGTCTCCGAATGACCAGGTATAATTTACGATATGCCCGTCCGGATCAGAGGAGCCAGAAGCATTGAACGTTACAACATCCAGGTCTGTTGGGCTTGACGGCGTGTATTCAAAACCAACTGTCGGAAAAATATTTCTGGCAATGACTTCTTTTGAGATTATATTGGTTGCCCCATCATCATCTTTTACAGTAAGCACAACGGTATATGTTCCGTCATCTGCGTATTGATATAACGGATTCTGCTCGTAGCTTATATTTCCATCGCCGAAATCCCACGTCCAGTTGACTAATATGCCGTCAACGTCGCTTGAATTATCTATAAATTGGATGGTATCCAAATCAGTTGGAGACGGTGGTGTATAAGAAAAATTTGCATCCGGGAAAAATGTTATGATAAATGCATTCTCATACAAATTCTTATTTCCGGCCGTATCATTTGCATGTATGGTCCAGTTATATGTGCCCAATCCGTCATAAGTTTTATTCAGATAATACATGCCCCAATTTTGCATTGCAAACTCCAAAATAGTCCCATTTGGATACTTAATTTCCATGTAAACTCGGTCTACTTCCATGTTATCTATTATAATGCATGATATGTTGATATTGTTACCGGGTTTCTGAATAGAAGGATTTACAGAAACATTCCGTATTTCTGGCGGTGTTGTATCAACAATACTAAAATTTTTTATTTCTGAAGTATTTCCGTAGTCGTTTATGTCCCTGGACCATACAAAGTAGGTATAATTTCCGAGAGAGAGATAAGTGTTGTTATAGTAATACGCCCCATTTCCCTTTCCATCTGTATTGTAGCCGTGCATGGTAAAGTTTCCGGTAGTGCCGTTTGTATAGGTAACGTTAATTCTGACTTCTTCCACCTCAACGTTATCTGTTACATTGCAGGAAATATTTACCCGCGAGCCGTATTGCTGCTCGGCTGGTGTTGATTGTACATTTGTTATCCTGGGAGGCTCTGCCGGAATGATTATTTTAAAGGTATGGATGGAAGTTATGTTCACGTTCCCGCTTGGGTCATCTGACCACACAAAATAGCTGTAGTTGCCTTCCTTATTGTACGGCACATCATAATACCATATTGAAGTGCCAGATGCATGATTCATACTTTCGTTGAATTTCACTCCAGAGTTATTATGATCAATACCTGTAACATTTATCACGGCTGTTGCAACTGAGACGTCGTCTTCAATTTTACAGGTAATATTTACATTGCCATAGATTTCCTGAGGATTTGGGTTTGCACTTAGGTTTTTTATATCGGGGGGACAAATATCCCTTATATGTATCTGTTTTGTGATATTGCTTTTGGCGTAATCATCGTCAGTAACGGTGAGTGTAATGTTAAATATGCCGTCTCTTGCATAGGCATGTATGGGATTGGCCTTCTCATAGGTACCGTTAATCCAGGTACCATCTCCAAAATCCCACTGCCAGATGTATATATTGCCGTCCGGGTCATGTGAACCGTCATTAAATTGAATTGTTTGTCCCACCGTCGCATTGGAAGGGCTGAAACTGAAATTTGCTATAGGAGGAACATTGGCAACTAATAATTCTATTTCCATACAATCCCATGCTCCATCATTGTCATAAACTGTCAGAGTTACATCATAGTTTCCGTCTGAACTATACTTATGATTCACTACAGTCTCATATGCAACGCTTCCATCTCCGAATGACCATGTGTAATTAACGATAGAGCCATCTGGATCATAGGAATTGGAAGCATCAAATGTTATTGTATCAAGATCTGTTGGATTTAAGGGGGTATAAGAAAAGTTTGCGATAGGGAAGAATGTAATCTTGAATGAATAGCTGGCAGATAAATTAGAATTATTGCTCTTATCTTCTGCCCGTATTGAATAATTGTACACCCCATTTTGGGAGAATGAACAATTTAAAAAGAAAATTTCTCCATTTCCGTTCATTGCATTGTTTAACACGCTTCCATTTGGACAAAAAATGTTAATTCCAACAGAATCAACTTCGTGATTATCCGTTATCATGCAGGAAATATTTATTGATCCGTTCACGTCCTGCAAAGCCGGATGAGCTGAAACATTTTTTATTTCAGGGGGAACAGTATCTTCTACACAAAATGTATAAGTTGAGGAAGAATTCTGATTTAAATTTATATCGCAAGCCCATATGTGATAGGAATAGATGCCCAATTCATGCGGAAAGAAATAATAATAATATATGCCATTCTTTCGTTCGTTTAAGTTATATCCCTGCATGGTGAAGTTGCCCATTGTGCTTCCACCCGGGTCTTTAATAATTGTTTTTACTTTTCCTACTTCAACATTGTCAGTAGCATTGCATGAAATATTTACACATTCGGATATTTCCTGTGTATTTGGGAATGCAGTAATGCTTGACACGACCGGGGGCTCTGGCTGAAGAGATACGGAAAATTGATAAACTGAGGAAACATTGCTGTTATTAAAAGAATCTATAGCCCATATAAAATAGGTGTAATCCCCATAAACATCATAATTTGCAGTATAGTAATATGTATTGCTTCCTGATATGTAATTCATGCTCATGTTTTTTATTGTGCTGTTTGGAAATGATATGTTTACCTTAACA
>JAYEJS010000099.1 GCA_034660695.1 Candidatus Thermoplasmatota archaeon
CAGATGGACTGCACGAAGCGATAAAAGATTACCTTTCAAAAAAGTAAATAGACCGTATTTGAAAAGGCAAAATATTGCGCGATAAATTCTATCGCAATGTATATAAACATTTTTCCGTTGAATATTTGGGAGATAACATGAAAATTGGCATATTTGTATGTATTGTGTTGATTGCTTCTTTTATACCGGCAACAGATATTATAGGGGACAATATCTGGCAAATGAAGGAAAATCAAATTTCGCTTGGCAATGGTGATGCGGATGTCCCGGCCTGGGAAGTCGGAAACTATTGGACATATAACATGGGTATATCATATGAAGCATCGGGTGCTTCTGCCGACATAACTCTACATTTGAAATTTGAGGTCACGGAGGTTGGCAGTGAAAATTATATTCTAACTTTTAATGGAGGCATGACTGGGTCTATATCACTTGCAGGCATAATCGAGGGAAATATACAGAATGCTGTTATTGGTGGAAAGGCAGATATTGGAAAGTCTAATCTTGCAATAGAAAAAGTATATGATGTGCACATTGAAGGGGAAATAAAACGGCAGATGGTAACCAACCCATTTTGGGCTGATTTAGGAGTGAAGCAGAATGTTACCCCTGTTGTTTCTCCATATAATTTCCCAATAAACGTTAACGAAACATGGACTGTTCCCGTAATGACATTTTGGCTTTACGTGAATGGAGAAGTTTCACTTGCGATACCATACACAATCGATTATGATTTTCCTGTATACATAGCAGAACATGGTTTAACGTGTACTGCTAAAGAAACGATAACTGTTCCTGCTGGGACATACAGGGATGCTTTTCATGTTTCTGGCATTGGATCACAATACGAATTTTGGTATTCCCCGGCAGCCAGTAACGTTATCAAGGCGGTATATAACAACATACGGATGTGGTACAACGAGAGTTTATACTGGGACTTGAATGAATTGAGTGCCGGACTGACGGACACAAATTTAAAACCGCCCAACGAGCCGCCATACCAGCCGGGTAATCCAAATCCAGCAAATGGATCAGATAATGTCGATGTGAATACCCACTTAAGTTGGACCGGCGGTGATCCTGACGGCAATCCTGTTGTCTATGACGTTTATTTTGGTACAGATTCAAATCCGCCCAGTGTTGCAACCGGTCAATCGAGTATGACGTATGACCCTGGCGCATTAAACTACAATACCACATATTACTGGAGAATCGTTGCATTTGACAATCACAATCACTCAACTACTGGATCAACATGGACATTTACAACAACCGCTTCTGTAAATAATCCACCAGATAAACCAAGCAGACCATCTGGCCCGACATCCGGAAATATCGGGACGTCTTACTCCTATTCCTCATCTACAACAGATACAGACGGAGATCAAGTTTACTACCTTTTTGACTGGGCTGATGGTACTACCAGCGGATGGTTGGGTCCGTATGATTCAGGGCAGACCGTAAATGCATCCCATACGTGGTCTGAGACGGACAATTACAGCATAAAAGTCAAAGCCAAAGATACAAATGGGGCAGAAAGCGAATGGTCTGACCCCTTGGTTGTATCAATGCCTATGATATATCAGTTTCACATACAAAAAATTCTGAATAATCTGCATAACTGGCTTTTATTGATGGCAAGGATTTTCAGCCCGTACATATAACCCACCATAATCTCATCCCCTTTTATGTTTTAATTCCAAGGCTAAATTTTATGTAGTAGTTCCTTATTTCATGCACAGATTCTCATGTATGAAGTACGTTTTCATGGAAGAGGTGGGCAGGGTGCTGTCACTGCTGCCAACATCCTTTCTGTTGCCGCCTTTAGCGAAGGAAAGTACATACAGGCTTTCCCTATTTTCGGCGTTGAACGAAGAGGCGCTCCAGTTGCAGCCTTTTTGAGAATGGACGATAAGCCAATAGATATAAAATACCAGATATATGAGCCTGACGCTGTCATCATCCAGGACACGAGCCTTATCGAATTGAAGGAAGCAAATGTCGGGGGCGGCCTTAAAGCAGGAGGAAAGGTTATAATAAATACGAAAAGGAAACCGTCGGAATTTGACATTGGAGATGCAAAAATTTATACCGTGGACGCTACTGAAATTGCTCTTGAACACAGGCTGGGAACCAAGACAAATCCCATAGTAAACACTGCAATTCTGGGCGCATATGCAAGAGCCATAGGAAACGTTTCCATTGATTCTGTAACCAAAGCCGTAATGGATATGTCGCCTGCAAAAAAAGAAGAAAATGTTCTGGCTGCGAAATCAGCCTATGAAAAAGTGGTGGGTGTATAATATGGAAAAAGTGAATATCGGTGCCGTTATAACAACTCCAGGAAGTTCAATGAATTATAAGACGGGCTCGTGGAGAACATTGAAACCCATTCTTATTGAAGAAAAATGCAAATTCTGCAACACATGCTGGCAGTTCTGTCCAGATGGTGCAATAGAACCTGCAGATGCGAAAGCAAAGAAAACGATAAGGATAGATTACGACTACTGCAAGGGATGTGGAATATGTGCCCATGAATGCCCTTTCGATGCTTTAGAAATGGTTACGGAGGAGAAGTGATATAATGGGTACAAAACAGGTTGTTAAGGGAAATTTTGCAACGGCGGTGGCCGCCAAACTGGTGAAGGTTGATGTTGTTCCAGCATATCCCATAACGCCTTCGACACTTTTCCCGGAGCAAATATCAACGTATATAGCAAATGGAGAAATGGATGCCGAGCTTCTTTTAGTAGAATCGGAACACAGTGCAATGAGTGCGGCGATAGGGGCAAGTGCTTCCGGAGCAAGAGTTGCAACTGCAACCGCCTCCCAGGGATTAAAACTCATGAGCGAGATGCTTTTTATCGCATCTGGAATGAGATTGCCGATAGTGACTGCGGTAGGAAACAGGGCTTTATCCGCTCCGATAAATATATGGTGTGACCACCAGGATACCATTGCAGAAAGAGATAGCGGTTGGCTCCAGTTTTATGCGGAGAATAATCAGAATGCTTTAGACCTCATGATCATGGCATTTAAAATTTCTGAAGATCACCGTGTGCTACTGCCGTCGATGGTTGGCTTAGATGCCTTCGTTTTAACGCATACGATGGAAGGCGTTGACGTCCCTCTGCAGGAAGAAGTGGACAAATTTCTACCGCCATATAAGCCGGTTTACACGCTCGATGTAAAAAATCCGATAACATTCGGCTCCTTTGGTACGCCTGCATATTACACGGAATTCAAGTACCAGCAGTGGGAAGCAATGAAAAATGCAGAAGAAGTGATAGATGAGGTCTTTTCAGAATTTTACAGCAAATTCAGCAGGAAATACGAAAAGTTAAGCGAATACAGGACGGATGATGCAGATATCATCTTTCTGACGATGGGCTCCATGAGCGGTACAGCAAGGGCTGCAGTTGACAAATTGAGAGAGAAAGGAATTAAAGTAGGGGCCGCAAAACTTACAGTATTCAGGCCGTTCCCGTTTGATGAAATAAAGGCCCTTTCAAAGAAGGCAAAAGTCCTTGCGGTTGTGGACAGAAACATCTCTTTTGGTTTCGGAGGGGCAGTCTTTGGCGAGGTGGCAGGTGCATTGATAAACGAAAAGGAAAATCCCATACTCATGGATTTCATTCTGGGGCTCGGCGGCAGAGATGTAACACAAGATGCTTTTTCCGCAATGACAGATAAGGCCGAGGCATCCATTAAAAAAGGAAAAGCTGATAAAATGGTAAATTGGATAAATCTTAAGGGGGAACTTCGGGGGTGATAAAAATGGCAAGCGATGAATTATTTGCGTCGGGACACAGGGGCTGCGCCGGGTGCGGCGAAGCTATTGCGGTCAGGATGGTTCTACAGGCAGCGGGACCGAATACGATTATTGCTAACGTAACAGGATGTCTCGAAGTTATGACAACAGCATATCCAGAAACTGCATGGAAGGTTCCCTGGATTCATACCGCATTTGAAAACGCAGCAGCAGTTGCCTCCGGTATAGATGTCGCTCTCAAAAAACTTGGGAAAAGAAGCGGTATAAACATTCTTGCATTTGGCGGGGACGGTGGAACTTTTGATATCGGATTTCAAGCCCTTAGCGGCATGCTGGAGAGAGGGAACAATGTAACTTATATTGTTTTTGACAACGAGGCATATATGAATACGGGGATACAACGATGTTCATCTACGCCCTTTGCTGCATCGACGACAACATCTCCAGCGGGAAAGGTAAGCATTGGGAAGAAACAGAAGAAAAAGCCGATAGCATCGATAGTGGCTGCCCATGACATACCCTATACTGCAACGGCTGCTATAGCGAATTACAGGGATCTTAAAAGAAAGGTGAAAAAAGCTGTTGACGTTGATGGTCCTTCATTCGTGCACATATTTTCTCCGTGTCCTACAGGATGGAGATATCCGAGTGAGTTGACAGTTGAGTTATCAAGAATGGCTGTTGAAACAGGCGTATTTGTTTTATGGGAGGTGGAAGGTCCGGACTTAAACAACATAAAAGTTACTTACAGACCGAAAGAGAGAAAACCTGTGGAGAAATACCTTAAAATGCAGGGGAGATTCAGACATCTGTTCAAGCCGGAGAGAAGAACGGACATATTGAATAAAATACAAAAAGATGTTGACGAAAAATGGAAATGGTTAGAGGGATTAAATGAGATGGCAAGGTAAATCGAGAAGAAAAGAAACTGGAGGGAGATTGAAACTCGCAAGAAAAAAAAGAAGGTACGAACTGGGAAGAGAACAAAACCTTCCTGTTATGGGAGAGGTAAGGCACAAGAAAGTCAGGGTAAGGGGCAAAAATATAAGAGTCCGTGTGCTTGCGACAAAGGTGGCGAATGTGACAGACCCGAAAACAAATGAAACGAAGAAAGTGGAAATAAAAGATGTGCTTGAAAATCCGGCGAACCCGCATTATGTCAGGAGAGATATAATCACCAAAGGTTCTATTATAGAAACAGAGATTGGAAAGGCAAAGGTCACTTCTCGCCCCGGGCAGGACGGGTGTGTTAACGCCGTTTTGATAAAGCAAAATGCCTGAAGAAAAATACGTGCTGTGGCCCATATACTTCGACCGAAGAAAGACAAAAAAAGAAGGGAGACGCATCCCAAGAGATAATGCTGTTCCAAACGCATCTGTCGAGGAGATAATGAATGCGGCGAGAAAAATGGGGCTTAATCCCCAGAAAGAGGAAAAGGCATATCCAGGCAGATGGTGGAAAAAGGAGGGATGTGTGCTGGTTGACAGGACAAAGAAAAAAACAAAAATTTTGAAGGATATTGCCCTCCACATGTCAAAAAACAGAAAGAGCTAAATTAAGTGAATGCAGTATATATACTACCTATACTAAATATTGTTATTTTGTGAAAACACTTCTGCTGCCGGGTATTTTCGAACATAATTATTGTATTAGACTAGACTAAGTGTACCAATTTTATTTATTTAATACCCTTACACTATTTTTATGATAAAACCTCTTTTTTAAGGGAATCGCTTATGACAAAATTTTTGCCTTTACGTCGTGCCCGTTCATGCTTGATTTTCTGGACTTTATTGAATTCCTCTATATCTATTGTACTTCCATGGTTTCCGGGAGCTATTATATCTTCCCATTCGATGAGCCCGCAGTAAATCGGATTGGAAAGTATCCTTGACACGGTCTTTTTATTCCATTTCCCTCCTCTTTTCGTTGTCACTCCTCTTTTTTTCAGCCATTTTGAGATATCCTCCAGTGGTTTTCCGTCCAAATACATTTCGTATATTTTTTTGACAATTTCCATTTCGTCTTTTATTTCCACGAAATGTCCATCTTTGTAATCGTATCCATATGGCGCAGGTGATCCCAATATGCCTTTGCCGTCCTTTGCCTTCTGTCGCATGCCGACATATACCCGCTCCCCTATCTGCTCGCTCTCCAGCTGGGCTATGCGCTGGATTATGTCCATGACGAACCTGCCCATGGCAGTTGATGTGTCGAGGCTTTCAGTCATTGACACAAATTCCTTGCCATTTTCGTTTAAATTTTCCATCATCAACATGAAATTTTTGCTGTTTCTGTGAATTCTGTCCATTTTCATTACAAGCAATACATCCCACTCGTCTATTTCCTCCATCATCTTTTTGTAGGCAGGGCGATTTATGTCTCTGCCGCTGTAGCCGTTGTCTATGCATTCCTTCACAATTTCCCACCCCCTTGCATTGCAGTATGATTTCAGCTTTTCCATCTGGGCGTCAAGTGAGAAGCCCTCTTTTGCTTGGTCTTCTGTTGAAACACGCGTATATATGGTAACTCTCTTCATTTTTTCATCCCCAAGTGTCCATCGGTTTACCGTCGGACACTTTGATTGCCTGCATTTTATATAAGTTTTATGAAATTTTAACGGAAAGAATGCTTTGAAAAAGTAGTCAAAAAATGAAAAAAGCCATAAGCAGACCGGAAAAATGATTTGAGAAATGATCTGCAGGATTCAACAAAATTTTGAATACGCCTTCCCACTTTTTTATTTACCTT
>JAYEJS010000100.1 GCA_034660695.1 Candidatus Thermoplasmatota archaeon
ATTCTGATATTTAAAAGTGACGGACTGCTATGGAGATACAAAATCATACAGTTTTTCTATCTGAGGGTTTATCTTTCCCCACCTTATTATAGAAAAAATGATGCCAACCATTTCTGGCTTTTCTATAAGGGTCTTTTCGTATCCCTTTCTTGTATTATCATAATATTTTCTTGCAGTTGTCCAGTCTTTTGCCGCAAAAATGGCTATTCAACCATATGTACCATTTATGTAATATGCATCTATTAACCTGATGACAATGCTTTTTCTCTTCGAAAAAATAGATTATATGATGGAAAAAGAACTTCAGGGAGGGGTATATCATCTGCGAATGCACTTCAAATAGGTTACTTTAATTTCATCTCCAGTTCATGTATCTTTTCTTTTATCTTATGTTGCTTTTCGGTGTATTTAGTTTTCAATCTGTTATACTTCTTATCTGTAAGCTCTTTCTTTCTTTTTTCAAGAGAGTCTAAACTACGATGTAAGGATGCTCTTGCCTGATTTAATTCCTCGATTTTATCAATGATTTTCTTTCTCTTTTTCCCATCCATGGTGACCTGAAATCGTAAAATAAGATAAAAACTTTTGGAATTCATTTTGTGAAAAAGATTCCTATTTATACCGGACTTATATTACAAAAAAGTGCACGTCACAAAAATCCCCGGAATAGGGCTTGATTCCAACATATATTTTATTAAAGATGAAGAATCAGCTTTAATAGATGCGGGAACCGGATTCAATTCTCATACTGTTATTGGGAAAATAGGGGAAGAAATTCAGTTAAAAGAAATATCTGCCATTATCCTCACACACGAGCACTTTGATCATTACGGCGGCATATTCCATCTGAAAAAGTACTGCAGCGCAAAAGTCATGATCCACGAAAGAGGAGCTGAAATTATAGAGAGAGGGTCAGATCAGTCTGCTGCTTTTTTTGGTGTTAAGCCGCCAAAGATAAAAGCTCATAGGAAACTAAAAGATGGAGATATTATCAAAATTGGAACCAAGAGGCTGAAAGTGATTCACACTCCAGGGCATTCCCCCGGCGGCATATGTTTATATGAAGAGGGGAGCAAATCGCTGTTTTCTGGAGATACAATTTTTTCTGACGGAGGGGTGGGGAGAACAGATTTTTTCGGAGGGGATACAAAAAAACTGGTAAATTCAATAAAAAAATTAATTGATATGGATGTTGCTAACCTTTATCCCGGGCATGGTCCCCACATTATAGGAAATGGAGCAAAACATGTGAGGATGGCATTGAGAACAGCAGAATATATGCTCGGGTCATAATCATATAAGGCAAAAAAGTTTATATCTTATCCTTCAATATGCTGTCGGTGAAAAAAGCAGATTTAGAATACCTATTTAATCCAAGGCATGTCGCTATCATCGGTGCATCTCATCACGAAAGAAAGATAGGATATACCGTATTGAAAAATGTAATTGAATCGGGCTATAAAGGAAAAATATATCCAATAAATCCAAAAGGGGGAGTGATTTTAGGCAAGAAAGTTTATAAGGACATTTTTTCCATAGATGGAGAAATAGATCTTGCAATGGTTGTCGTGCCGGCAAGCATTGCAGTAAATGTCATAGAAGAATGTGCAAGAAAAGGTGTAAAGTTTTCGATAGTGATAACTTCCGGCTTTTCTGAAATTGGCAATATTGATGCTGAGCGGGAAATGATGGAAAAAGCCAAGAAATATGGAATGCGTATTCTGGGGCCAAATGTATTCGGAATATATTCTGCCTCGGCTCCCATAAATGCGACATTCGGCCCATCAAAAATTTATCCAGGCAACATAGCTGTCATATCTCAGTCAGGGGCGCTCGGCATAGCAATGATAGGAAAAACAGCCGAAGAAAATATTGGCCTGTCCACCATAGTTTCAATCGGAAATAAGGCAGACATCACAGAAGCCGATATCATGTCTCATGTTTTTAATGATGACATAACAAAAGTAATCTTTTTGTATATTGAAGGACTGGAAAATGGTAGAGAGCTCATGGACATGGTAAAAAAAAAGCCGGATGACATTAAAATAGTTGCTATAAAGGCAGGAAAATCGAAAATGGGAGTAAGGGCAGTTGCTTCCCATACCGGCTCGCTTGCGGGCTCGGATAAAATATTTGATGCTGCCTTTAAACAGGCGGGCATATTGAGGGCAGAAAGTCTGGAGGAAGGATTTAATTGGGTATCGACGCTGGCGGCATGCCCTAGACCATCTGGAAAGAACGTTGTCATTATTACAAACGGCGGGGGACTGGGAGTGCTCGCGGCAGATGCATGTGAAAAATACGGAGTTGACCTTATGAACGATATTAAGCTGCTGGAAAGAACGTTCGGAGGCGTAATACCAAGATTCGGTTCGTGCAGAAACCCCGTAGATCTAACAGGACAGGCAGGAGGAAATGATTATAAGGAGGCGCTGGAGAGAGCACTGAATGAAGAAAGCATCCACGCCATTATCGCTCTTTACTGCCAGACAGATATGACAGCGCTCGAACCATTAATGGACACGTTCCTTGAAATGCAGAAGAAATACGGAAGAAAAAAGCCCATAATTTATTCCCTTTTCGGGGGAGAAGGCACGGACAAGATATTGGAACAGCTAAAAAGAAACGGAATTCCTGCGTTTGATGATGTCGAAGATGCCGTCTCTGCACTAAACGCATTATACAAGGCTTACAGTAAATCGGAAGAGGAAGAGGCAGAAACAATAGATATTGACGAAAAGAAAATAAGAAGCGTGATACAGATAGCACTGGATGAAGAAAGAACGCAGCTCCTCGGGACGGAGGCAAAGGAGATAATGCTTGCGGCGGGCATGGACGTTCCTCCATTTAAAGTTGCCAGAACCATAGACGAGGCAGTAAAGGCAGCCGAAGAAGTAGGCTATCCAGTGGTTATGAAGGTTGTTTCAGAGGATATAGTCCACAAAACAGATATGGGGGGCGTTTTGCTTGATATAGACGATGAAAAAGAAGTTGTGGAAGGATATGAAGCGATAATACGAAATTGCAAGCGATGTGCACCAAAAGCGAATATAAGGGGTATGGAAATTGCAAAAATGGTCCAAAAGGGCGTTGAAATAATAATTGGTTCGACAACAGACCCTTCTTTCGGGAAAGTTCTCATGTTTGGCCTGGGCGGAATATATGTGGAAGTGCTGAAGGACGTAGCATTTCGCGTAGCACCTGTTACGAAGAGAGAGATAGAAAAAATGATAAGGGAAATAAGTTCTTATCCCTTATTGATAGGGGTGAGGGGGGAAAGCAGAAAGGATATCAATTCTGTTATAGATGCCATATACCGTGTCGGCATTCTGGTTGATAGGTTTCCTGAAATATCCGAACTGGATATTAATCCATTGGTAGTATACGAAAAAGGGGCAAAAGTTTTAGATGCCCGAATGAATATAGAGGTGAAAAAATGAAAAAAATAGTTATTGCATCAGTAATGCCAAAAGCTGGAAAAACGACTGTTGCACTGGGAATTGCAAAAAAAATGAGTGGAAACATTGGATATATGAAGCCGCTTGGAGACAACCAGATTTACAAGAAGAAAAGGCTGGTCGATTATGATGCAGCCCTCTTCAAGGAAGTTTTTTCTATTGAAGAGCCAATAGATGATTTCACACTCGGTTTCCATCATTCAAAGATACTCCATGCATTTCCAGATGTCGGAAAAGAACTCGAGGAACGATACAATAAGTTATCATCGGATAAAGATTTCTTTATAATTGAGGGAAGCGAGGATTTGGTTCATGGAAACTCACTTGGGCTGGACTCTTTCTCTGTTGCCTCAAAACTTGATGCAGGGGTGTTGCTGGTGTTATCCGGTGATATGTATGACATGGCAGACTCACTGTCATTCGCGGATTGGATTGCAAGAAATAAAAAAATAGACATTGTTGGGGCAGTTATTGACAAATGGAGGGAAGAGAACACCCAAAAAATAGGAAAAGAGTTAGAGAAAAGAAACATACCCCTGCTTGGATTTGTTCCATATATAGATGAATTGGATATGATGAAAGTGCGATATGTGGCAGACAAATTATTTGCCCGAGTGGTGGCTGGGGAAGGCGGTCTTGACAACCAGATAAAAAATATACTTATAGCGGCCCTTTCTGTGCCAGAGATACTAAGGCATCCTGACTTTAAAAAAGAGCATAAGCTAATAATAACAGGGGGCGATAGAACGGATGTGATAGCAGCCTCTCTTAACGACGAAAATACATCCTGCGTGATTCTTACAAATAATATTGTCCCTCCTTCAAACATACTTGCAAAGGCAGATAAAAGCAACATACCGCTGCTATCAATAAGACCAAATACCTATATTGCAGCGAAGAAAGTGGAGGATATAGAATCGATCATTTTGCCCGACGAAAAAGAAAAAATCAATAAAATTCAAAAAGCTACAGAAAAACTGGATATTTCAGTACTGATGGGATAAGAATAGAATAGCAGAGAAGGCTATTCCTGCAAAAACTTATCGACCATTTCGGCAAATTCTTTGAATGGCACTATCCTATCAACAACCTTTTTAGCCCCAACTTCTTTTAACCTTTCTGCCCATGGCATATCTGACCAAGCGGTATAACCCCAGACAACTGCTTTTGGATCCATTTTCAATATTTCCTCTGTGATTACTGCACCGTCACATTCCCCACCTTTTTCTATCTCGGCATCCGAATCAAAATCTTCTAATTCATCGCTTCCGCATAAATTCAAATCCATGACAACGAGGTCCGGTCTCTTACCTTTATCCAATAGCGTTTTGTAGATTTCTATGGCTTCCTCTCCCGTCAACGCATTATGAATTTCAACGGGCGTTTTCATTTTCTGCAAATTTATCCCAAGCAATTCATGAATCATGGACTCATCATCCACTATCAATACTATTTTTTCATTCATGTATCTCACCTCTTTGGGTAACATTTTTAACAACTTTCTCAACCCTCATTATGGCATGATGTGCAGACTGTAATTTTTTCTTCTGTTCTTCAGGAACTTCATCCATGGTTAAATCAAGATATCCTTTCGCAATGGCAATTGGATTGAAGAAGTGATGGGCAGTCTTTAATTTAAACACTTTCTCCTGTTCCAAAGCTTCTTCTGCTTTTTCATAAGCTTTCTTCAGTGCTTCTTCTGCTCTCTTTCTTTCCGTAACATCGTAGGCAGTACCCAATCCAGCAGGCTTGCCTTCGTATATGATATTTGCAGCAGCAAAGTCAATCCATTTTGTTTTACCGTCTTTTGTTATAACTCTGAATTCATAATGATAAGGCTCTACTTTTCTCCCTTTTTCTCTTGCCTTACCTCTTTCCTTTACTACCCTAACATCATCTGGATGCACAACATTCCAGAACTTCATTCTCATAATATCATCTTTGGAATAGCCTATTATTTTTTCCATTGCCGGATTTGCATACTTAAAAACATCATCCTGATAAATGAAAATGGCTGATGTGGAAGATTCTGCAAGCAATCTAAATTTCTCCTCGCTTTCTTTTAATGTATCTTCTGCTTTTTTACGTTCGGTGACGTCATACATGATTCCTTCAATAATTTCTCCCTCAGTTAAACGTGCTGATTCTCTTATAATTAAAGTTTTTCCATCTTTTCCTATATACTCCATCTCATAACCCTTTATCATGTGTTCCTTTTGTAATTTCTCAAGAAATCTCTTCCTTTGTAATGGATTTTTGTGCATAATCTCAACGTTTTTCATTTTCAGAAATTCTTCCTTGCTATATCCAAACATTTCTGTGATAGCAGGATTTACTTCCAGAATTTTTCCATCTATAGTTGTCCTATATATTCCTTCTGCTGCATCCCTTACTAAAGTATGGTATTTCTCCTCAGATTCTTGAAGTGCCTCCCCTGTTTTCTTTTTCTTCGTAATGTCAGTAACCATCAATACCGCTCCCACAAATTTGTCTTCCTCTAAAATCGGAGCAGCATTAAATGACAAATAAGTTTCTTTTCCATATATGGAAGTAAAAGGAATCTCTCCACGTATCTCCTTTCCTTTCAATAGATCATTAAACATTTCTGCTGCTCCAGTTTCTTTTACCGATGGCAGTTCTCTGATATCGACTCCCATGGCATTTGATTCCTCACCAGATGGCACTCCCATCAATCTTTTCATTTCTGGATTTTCATATACAATACGCAACCTTTCATCCAATTTCAGAATTCCCACTGGAGAATACTTCAGTATTCCCTTCTGAAATTCAAATAGCGATTGATATTTTTCCTGACTGCTACGCAATGATTCTTCTGCCTCCCTGCGTTCGGTTATATCTTCAATCATTCCATCATAGTATTTAACCTCACCATTTTCATCATAAACTGCAGTTGCAGTGACAGACGCCCAAATAAGTGTCCCATCCTTCTTTTTTAATTTTAATTCCTC
>JAYEJS010000101.1 GCA_034660695.1 Candidatus Thermoplasmatota archaeon
GATTCACAGCAACGGCTAACCGTGTTTACCGCCGAGTGAGATGCGGCATGACCGAGCCCCTTGTGGGCGAGGGCTTGCCGAGGAACGAAGGCGGAATGGGGTTATAGGGGCGTAGCCCCTATTTCACTCAATCAACGTTATTTCCCCAGATATTTTTCTACCCTTTCAAATCCTTCCTTTATCACATCAACATTTTCTACGTGAGGACCATAACTTATTCTCACTCCTTTTTCTAGCGTGTGGCCAAATCCTTTGCCAGGAATAAACAGCACACCAGTATTTTTTAACACCCGTTTCACAAATTCGTCCCCATCCTCATCAACTTTCATGAGGGTGTAGAGGCCTCCTTGAGGGATCAAATGGGGCATTCCAATATGCTCTTCTATCGCTTTTACCGTAACGTCTGCGGCTTTCTTATATGCCATCCTGCTTTTATCCAAATACCTCTTAAGAGAGCCGTCCTTGAGACCTTGGGTTATATATTCTGTCATTGCCATCTGATGCAAAGTATCTGGACAAAGGATCGAGCATTGCTGAGTTCTTTCCATACCGTCTATGACATCAGGATGCGCTTCGACCCAGCCCAGTCTTCTTCCCAAACCTCGGCACCACTTAGAATTGGAATGAATTGCCACCAGGTAAGGAAAATCGTTTGGATTCCATGAAAAATAATCTGGCATTTTTCCGAAGCACTGAGTTTTATAGGCATAATCCAGGACGAGAAAAATCTCCCTTTCCTGGCAGATATCCATAAATGCTTTCACCATTTCGTGAGGAATAACCTGGGAGGAAGGGTTGTCCGGAGACGGGAAAATAACGATTTTTGGTTTTTCCTTATCACATATTTCCTTAAAATTTTCAACAATGTCATCAACTGAAGGAATATATTCCCATGTTTCAGGTTCGAGAACAGGAAGGCGTATAATACTACTTTTTTGCAGTACCATCTCAGTCTGACCCATATAATTTGCATAGGTTGGATCGAGCATGAGGATGCTATCTCCAGAATTTGCAAGAGTGATAAATAAGTCGTGGGTGAGCTGGGTCGAGGATGCCCCAATAATTATATTTTTTTCCTGCAGATCAACTCCAAAAAGAGCTTTTTCCATGACTGTTATGGACTGTATGCATTCGGGAAGACCCAATGTGGGGCTATATTTACCGGAATCATGAAATTTTTTTATATCCGAACAAATTTCCACATATTTTTGTCTGAATGATTCAGGGGCATGGTGGCCCACCCATCCACCTCCATAAGAAATGACTTCATCCGGATTCAAGCCCATATTTATTATATTTTTATCACTTGCCATCTTCATTATCTGACGAATGGGAGAGGGCCTTTTTATCATCTCTTGCAGTATGCATGATAGTTCTGGCATGGTGTGAGAGTATATGCTTGGGAAATATAACTTTTTTCTGCCATTATTGAGTCACCACTCAGACAGCTTTGGTAATGGCGCAAAAATTTCTCTTAATGCCTCCCCTTCTGTTGTCCTCATCATGCCTGCCGCTTCCTTTTTTAACTTACTATCAAGAAAGCCTATTTCTTTCTGATCAGTTTTTCAACACTTTCTTCTACTTCGAAAATCTCTTCATCGTTAACATAATTCAAAATTTTTGTATCCATACTATCCTCGATTGCCCTTCTTACCTCCTACCTTAAAAATATGCTGATTTCTTTTTTATCTGAAACGAATGTTGCACCTATTCTGTCATTGCTTTCAAATGTTATTTTATTTTTCATGCATCCTGTCGAGAAAATGATGCCGTCCACCATGTCTTCCTTGCCGTATACCACTGCTTTTTTTACATTCATTTTTTGGGATGCATATTTTCCCATCTTCAACCCGATCAGCCCGTAGCCATAATGCATGTTTTCACTTTTAGAAATGTGATACAGGTCTGCAAATATCTCCGCTTTGGTATCCCTTAATGTTGGCCTAGAAGCTCTTGTCTCCTCAATTTCTTCAAGATCAATTTCTGTACTGACAAATCCTTCCTTTAGGTATTTCCCTTTGGCAATAAGATTGCCCTTCGGTCCATAAAGTTGCCCCCCTCCCCAAAAGATGAGATTTTCTTGTGCACCTACTAAATTTGCATATGCCATGAATATAGTATTCTCGATAGCTCTCGCAGGTAAAATTCTCTCAAAAAATTCCCTGCTTGTTGTGGGAGATGCAGATATGCATACTACCATGTCGGCACCTTTTAGGGCAAGCCCTTTCACAAGTTCCGGGAAAAATAGGTCATAACATATGCACATTCCTACTTTCCCATGCCTGGTTTCAAATACGGGCAATCCATTTCCTGGCGAAAAATAAAGTTTTTCTTCAAATGGGCCAAAATTTGCAATGAAATATTTTCTATAAACGCTTACCTTTCCTTCAGGATGAACCATTACTGCAGCATTTGAAATTATACCTCTTCTCTCTTTTAAAGGCATTCCGAATATTATATAGCAGCTTTTTTCATTGGCAATTTTTTTGATCGACTGAATGGAAGAACCATCAACGTATTCTGCCAGATCTCTGTATTCGTCTCTGCATCTGTATCCAGTAAGAGCCATTTCTCCAAATACATATACGTCTGCCACATCACCTGAAATCGCTTTTTCCATTTTTTTCAGGTTCTTTTTTTTGTCTCCTACTGTTGGTTTTGTATTTATTAAGCATATTTTCATTCAAATCCCAAAATAATATATTACCCCTGAATATAACATTATCCATATGCTCGAAATAGACCCGGAGGAGACCACCGAGGCAGTAATAGAATTCATAAGGAGCTACACAGAAAATGCCGGAGTGAAAAACGTTGTTATTGGCTTGTCAGGTGGTCTTGATTCTGCTGTCATCATAAAACTCGCATTGCTCTCGCTTGGTAAAAAAAACGTGCATGCCATCTTCATGCCGGAGCTGTCTACACCAGTGGAAGATTTTGAACACGTCCGCCTCATTTCCAGAGAGCTAGACATAGATTATGAAACCATAGACATTTCCCCCCTCATACATTCTATAAGGAAAATGTATCCATATGCCATAGATGAAATCACCCTCGGAAACATAAAATCAAGGCTCCGCATGCTTCTATGGTACGGATATTCTAATTTAAAGAAGAGTCTTGTTTGCGGTTGCTCAAATAAAACAGAATTGTTGATAGGTTATTTTACAAAATATGGTGATGGGGGAAGTGATTTTATGCCAATCGGTGATTTATACAAAACCCAGATATACCAGCTGGCAGAATATCTTGAAATACCCCAACCGATAATAAAAAAGGCACCATCCGCAGGACTATGGAAAGGGCAGACAGATGAAAAAGAACTTGGCATTTCATATGAAAAATTGGATAAGATTCTGTACGGGCTAGAAAGAAAGATGCCCCTCCAGAAAATAGCCAGAATTGCAGACGTTGATGAGAGTGAAGTTATAAGGATACAAACAATGTGTAAACTTAGTCAGCACAAAAGAAATGTGCCACTCATTCCCAAAATAGGCTTAAGGACGATATCCCTTGACTGGAGATCTCCAGTACAGGAAAAGTAGGCATTATATCGCCTTTTCCAGTTCGTCATACTTTTTATAAAGAATTTTTAGCCCCTCAATAAAAGCCCTCCTTGCTGTTAAAGAACCGTCGGTCTCAAAATGAAATATGATTTTGTTTGGATTGCCCTCAACTTTTATTGCGTTGTTAGCACATGCTTCGGCACAGCTCTTGCACAGACTGCATTCCTCCAGGTTTTTTACAGCAACTTTTCCTTTTTTTACCCCGAGAACGCCCCTGGGACACATTTTTATGCATTCCATACATCCATTGCATTCATTTGTTATCACTATCTTTGGATAATAGGTATATCCCGCTCCCGAAACTGTTTGCCATTTTGCATGTTTCTTTCCTGTGCCAAGTTCTGCCTCTGCCTCCAGTATAATTCTCTGGTCCTTCAGAAGCCTTAGTATCGGAATTTTATCATCTTTTACAGCCCACACCGGATCTTCTGCTTTCAAATCCCCGGAGTAAACCGTACATTCTCCCTCTTTACTGAGCGTATAATGGACGATGCAGTTCGGGCATCCCTCGCCGCCGCAGATGCATTCCTCCCTGGGGACAAGAATATCCGGGTCCGTTGGAAGAGGTATTAAAGAAATTCTGTGGGCTACTATTTCATCGAATAAAGCAGACGCGTTATCATATATTGTAACATTTTCTATGGCAAGTTTTGGTACATCTGCCAGCAAAGTCCTTCTTATTGCGTTTACAAAATCCGGTGTTGTGCCTTCTATCAGCACCTTTATGCAATCATCCCCATCTTCCATAAATTTAAGTTTCATACCCTTCTTCCCCTTTTACCGCCTTTTTCTCGACAGCCATCATGGGGTGTGGGGGTGACATCTTCTATTCTCCCTATTTTTAAGCCAGCCCGTGCCAACGCTCTTATAGCTGCCTGTGCCCCCCGACCAGGATTTTTGGATCTCCCTCTCCCGATTCCGCGAACCTTTATATTGACAGAATCCACCCCTTTTTCTTTTAATTCCTCAGCGATTTTTTGTGCTGCACGCATTGCCGCATAAGGAGATCCTTCGTCCTTGTCTGATTTTACAATCATCCCGCCGGAGCATTTTGCAAGTGTTTCTGCCCCTGTCAAATCTGTTGCGGTAATTATTGTGTCATTGTGGGATGCAAATATATGAGTTACTGCCCATTTTCCCATTTTAAGCCTCCTCTTTTAGTTCTATCTTCTGTTCTGCTTTTGGCCTCATAGGGTGCATTTCATCACCGAAGGGTGATGCTGGCATATACTGGATCGTATCCTCCTCGCTTTTTTTTACCATATAAGATGGCACTCTAACTTTTTTACCGTTAACGGCTATATGCCCGTGAATTATCATCTGCCGTGCCTGTCTTGGCGTAAAAGAAAGCCCGTGTAAATATACCTGTGTCTGCAGTCTTCTTGCCAGAATATCCTCTATCGTGAGGGCAAGAACATCGTCAAGCTGGGAATTGGGAGATAGTATGCCCAGCGTAACCATCCTTTTTAAAAGCTCTTCTTTTTCCTTTTCTATCTGTTTTTCCCCGGCGCCAACAAATAACTCCCTTGTATGGCCCCTTATTTTTCTCAAAAAAGTTTCGGCTTTCCATATCTCTCTTTTATTTTTTAATCCATACTTATGAATTAATTCTCTTTCTCTCTCTATCCTTTCTGCCTCCCATGGATGAGACGGCGTTTCATATTTTTTTCTCGGAAATTTCGGATCTCCCATATTTTATCACTCCTTAAGTTTTCTTAGCTATTTTTCGTCTAGAGACTCCCACGGTCAGACCGGATCGTTTATTTGCTCTAGTTCTTTGTCCCCTAACAGGCAGTCCTTTCTCATGCCTTATACCGCGATATGCCCGTATTTTTCTCAGCAAATTAATATCCTCTCTTTTTATCAAATCTATCTCTGCTCCTATCAGATGCTTATCCTCACCGGTTTCTCTATCCTTCCGGCGATTTCTCATCCATTGCGGAGTCCATTCATTTATGTCAGCTATCGCCTTATCAATTTTCTCTATATCTTTATCAGAGAGATTCCCTATCTCGGCAGACTCGTCAACACCCGCAGATTGGACAATAAGTTTAGACATGGAATTGCTTATTCCTTTTATTTGAGTAAGGGCGTACCTGACAGGCTTATTGCCATCTATATCAGTTGTTGCGATGCGCACAATGTACTTAAATTCGTCTTCCTCTTTTTTCTTAGCCATAATTAGCGGGATAAATATCGATGTCGTATTTAATACTTACTAAGGTTATTCCTGCCTTGTCTCGGAATAAATTTTGAAATGCTCTATCCACTGGGACACATCCTTCGGATAAATTTTTGCAAAATTTACAAATTTTTTCAGCTGGATTATCATTATCGGGTCAAGGTTATGCCCCATTGTACAGGCATTTTTATCTGCTATTCACTCTGGAACCTGCAACATTTTAAGGAGTTTCAAAATGGCGGAATGTCTTTCACTAACGGCTTTGCCAATCTTATACCCATCCTTTGTAAGAGTTGCTCCTTCATACTTTTTGTAATCTATGAAGCCCCTAGAAGCCAGCTTTTGAAGCATTTCAGTAGCACTCGCCGGCTTTATTTTAAGATAATAGGCTATATCTGTTGTTCTCGCATAATCTTTCTCTTTAGTTATATTGTAAATTGCTTCTAAGTAATCCTTCTCTCTTCTCATCATATTTGTTTTCTCCTCGGGCAATTTTGGCAGTCCTAAATTTTAGTCAAAATGGAGTGAGAATCCTCTGGGCTTCAGCCCAGAGATGAATCACTCCACAATACTTTTTACTACGTTCCAGTTGGATACATAGTCCCAAGCCCAACCAGAACATGGTTGTAATTAG
>JAYEJS010000102.1 GCA_034660695.1 Candidatus Thermoplasmatota archaeon
CAAAGGTCATGCTAATCTCTGAGAAAAACGGCAGAAAATATCTTGCTAAGATTCCAAAAAGAGCCCATAGGATGATTGAGTTGTTTCCGGAGGCATTACCTATGGGTTAAAAATGCGGAGTTTCGGTGAGTAAAATGGGAAAACTGTTTGACGGGGAAACATTTGAAAAGATAGGGTTTTTAGATCTTTTGAGAGTGGTGAAATGCCCCATGCTAATCCCGAAAATTTTATTGCTGAGAAGGGGCACAAGCATAACGATGAGGTGGGAGTGGTGATAAATTATTGGGGGTTGAGATGCAAAGGCTGTAATCGTCTCAAGCTGCACCGCTCTATCTTATTCCCATCAAATTTTTATATCGTTCCCCAATTCATCCATATGCCTTATTGGGACAAAAAACATGAAACGATGCCTCTGGAGGATTTGAAAGAACTGCAGTTGAAAAGGCTGAAGAAAGTTTTGCATACGGTTTACGAAAAAAATGAATTCTATAGGAAAAAATTGAAATATGCAGGAGTAAAACCGGATGACATCAAAAGCCTTGATGACATAACCAGAATACCTTTTTTAACAAAAGATGACCTACGCCGGTATTATCCCTTCGGTTTGCTATGTACACCCATAGACGAGGTTGTAGAAGTCCATGCTTCTTCAGGCACGACGGGAAAGCCTGTCGTCGGTGCGTATACGCGGCACGATTTGGAGGTATGGAGCGAAGTAATGGCACGATCTTTATACGCGAACGGATTGAGAAAGAGCGATATTGTCCAGAATGCATATGGCTACGGCATGTTTACCGGGGCTCACGGATTCGAAAAAGGGGCACAGAAAATCGGGGCAATGGTTGTTCCCGTAAGCTCTGGAAATACGAAAAGACAGATAACAATCATGAAAGATTTTGGAACCACAGCACTGGCATCAACACCTTCTTATGCTCTTTACATGGCAGAGGTGGCAGAGGAAATGGGCTTTTCCCCGGGTGAAGATTTTCAACTCCGCCTCGGTTTGTTCGGGGCAGAAGCGTGGAGCGATGAGATGAGAAAGACCATAGAAAAAAAATGGAGCATCACTGCATGTGAACATTACGGGCTGACAGAACTTATTGGTCCTGGGGTGGTTTCCGAGTGTAATGAGAGGAGGCTTCACATCAATGCGGATCACTTCCTTGCGGAGATAATCGATCCGAAGACGGAAGAACAGCTTGAACCCGGTGAAGAAGGCGAGTTAGTTTTTACCACCCTGACTAAAGAAGCTTTTCCGGTCATCCGCTTCCGAACGAGAGATATAGCAGTCTACAGTGAAGAAGAATGCGAGTGCGGCAGGACATTACCCATACAGTCCCGCATAAAGGGAAGAAGCGACGACATGATGAAGATAAAAGGAGTAATTGTTTTTCCATCGCAGATAGAGGAAGCGATAATGAAAGTCGAGGGCATGAGCGGGAATTATGTGCTGGTTAAGGAAAAGAAGGGGGCAATGACCTCACTGAGGATAAAAGTGGAGCCGGTTGAGGGGCGATATGCGGAAGGCAAACTCGATAAATTGGGGAAGGATGTAGGGAATGAAATATATGCAATGCTTAACATCCATGTTCCTGTAGAGGTAGTAGAACCAAACAGCCTTCCAAGAAGCCTTGGAAAAGCTAGGAGGATAGTAGAGGAGTAGACCGTAGAGTTACAGCAAAGTACTGAAAACTATAATCAACAGTACCACAATGGGAATGCATATAAGAGTAGTCCAGGTTACAGAATAGGCAGTAGATTTTTTATCGATTCCATATGGAAGTAAAAACATGTTTGTGCTTGTTATTGGGAGAAATGAATTTATCATTATGACGGCAAACCATGCACTTGGTATTAGTCCAATAGCAAATAAAGGAGTGAGCACGATAGCAATAACTACAGGCGTTATTACAACCGTCATCAGAAAGATTTTTCTCACCCATGTCCAGTGCAGATCGCTTTTTCTATCCGTTTCCCTGCCTGACAGTTTCCTTATTTCTGATACCCTAAATTCTCTAGGATGTATGCTTGCTCCCACATAATACAGAGCAGCAGGTATTGTTAGTGTAGTATAAAATTTCAATAAAATACCGATATCGCCAAAATCATCTGTTGTGGCTCCTGTTTGCTCATGAGTAAGCACTGCAGCAATTACAAATGAAATTAGGTACCATGGGTACAGTTTTAAAAACCACGGTAAAGCATGGATGTGCTCTTCCCCTGTTTTTCTGGATTCTTTTTTATACATATGGGAAAGGATGTATGGAATGATTGCAAAAAGAGCTATGCCAAAGAGAGCCATAACAATTCCGGCTTCTGTCGGCCAGTATGCCATCATCGCACTTCCAATAAATGCTGAACTTCTGCCCTGATTTGTAAGAACCGTCCTGAGATAGAGATTTTTCTTTGACTCGGTTAAACATTGTTTTTTTGCAGAGTGCCTAGCATAAAAAAATGCAAGTAAATACATAAAAAAAATTGTCAGTCCGGCAACGGCTACAAATGCTATTTGTTCTCCACCAAAATGAGTATTTAAGAAAATTCTAAAGAGAAGGATCGGAATGAAAAAATAGAGCAGTATAAGCCCTACTTTTTTCATTATCCTGCCCATCCGTTCTTCACCGAATACATTGGAGAAGGCAATATTTGCCACGAAACCAATCACTATCCACGGCAATGTCCAGAGTCCGCTTATATATGGAATTACATCATTCAATATTTCGAGAATGGTTTCTACCTCTTTGCACATAAAAGCAATATTATATTAAAAGAATTTGGTGTCATCTCACAAATATTTTATGCCCCCTTTTCATTTACTGACGTGTTCAAAAAGGAGCGAGATATCTGCTTGAAACTGAAGGTGTCTTCCATCTTGATTTTCTATCGCTTAACGGCGAACTGCGTAAGGAATTGAAAGAGCAATACTACCAAATTCATAGTGATTTTTTAGCGTGGTTTCAGTAAATAATTTATATTGTACCTTCATAAGTGAGTATGTTCAATCCCCAAATGGAAACGATGCCGCAGAAGGAGTTGAGGGAACTGCAGTTGAAAAGGCTGAAGAAAACAGTCCGTCATTCCTATTCGAATATACCTTTTTACAAAAATAGGATGGACGAGACAGGCGTTGCCCCTTCAGACATTAAAAGCCTTGATGATATAAAGAAAATACCCTTTACCACTAAAGATGATTTGAGGGAGCATGCCCCTTTCGGTTTTCTTGCCGTGCCTTTAGAAAAATGCATAGAACTTCATTCATCGTCCGGCACAACAGGCGTGCCAGTAACAGTCTGCTATACCCCGGGTGACATTGAGGTATGGAGCGAGGTTATGGCGAGGTGTATGTCCATGGCTGGCCTGACAAAAAAGGACATTTTTCAGAATCCAATTCCTTATGGAACGTTCACCGGTGCATTTGGTTTCCATTATGGGGCACAGAAAGTCGGGGCAATGGTCATTCCAACTGGAAAAGGCCAGTCTGAAAGGCAGATTGAACTCATGCGTTATTATGGAACGACGTTCATGTCCGGTGTGGCTTCATATGCAGTACATCTGGGGCAGACGGCAATAAAGATGGGTATTGAACCGTCATCGCTTAACGTCAGAAACGGAATTTTTGGGGCGGAAATGTTTACTGCTGGAATGAAAGGGAAGATAAGGGAAATGTGGAATATGGATGTGCACGACATTTACGGATTGACTGAAATGTGTGGTCCGGGCGTTTCGGCTGACTGCGATGGGCATGACGGCCTACATTTATGGCAGGATCACTTCCTTGCGGAGATAATCGACCCGAAGACGGGAGAACAGCTTGAACCAGAGGAGAAGGGAGAAATGGTGCTCACAACTCTTACCAAGGAAGGAATGCCTCTCCTGAGGTACCGCACGAGGGATATTTCGTTCATTTACGATTCCACGGAATGCGAATGCAGAAGAACCCACATACGGCATGCCCCAATAATGGGAAGGAGCGACGATATGCTCATCATAAAGGGAACAAATATTTTCCCGGGCCAGATAGAAGAAGCGATAATGAAACACAAAATGGTTGCAGGCAACTGGCTCATGGTAATAGAAAATGTGGATGGCGTAGACCAGCTCACAATAAAAGTGGAGACAAAAAAACGCATCGGGGCAGAAGAAGGAGAAGAGCTCAGGAAAAACCTCATAAAATCTGTTCAAGTAATGACTTCTTTCACGCCAAAAATAGAAATTCTTCCGCCGGATTCTTTGCCTCGGGGGGGCATAAAGGCAAAAAGGGTTATTGACATGCGAGGACAGCAATAATCGTTATCTTCCCCATTTTTTTAGATAAATTTCGAATATTATTCCTTTTTCTCCACTTTTTACTTCAACCTTTCCCCCATAGCTGTCCACCACGGCTCTTACAAGATAAAGGCCAAGGCCGCTTCCCTGGCTTCCCTTGCCTTTTACCTTCTTATCAAAAATGTCATTCCTTATATACTCTGGGATTCCGGTTCCGTCATCTTCCACTAAAACAACAACATATCCATCTTTGGCTTTTCCACTGATATTTATATTTTTTCCTCCAGAATGGATGATGGCATTTCCTATGATATTTGAAAAAACTTCGCCTACGAGTTCATCCCCCATTACATCCAATTTTATGGGCTTGTATTGCATCCTTATGCTCCTCTTCCGCAGCTCGCTGGAAAATCCCTCTATTATTTTTCTCAATATGCTGTCTAAATTTATCCGTGAATATTCATGTTCTTCAGCGACCATCTGCATTTCCTTTACTTTTTTAATCAACTCATTGCTGGATTTTATTGCCCCGTAAGCCATTTTGGTCAGTTCCTTTTGTTCTTTATCCAGTTTGGTATCCATTATCAGCTCCAGATATCTCATTATTATCTGATTTTTGTTTCCAATATCGTGACGCAATAGGGAATGATAGAACTCTGCTTTTTCCGCTACTTCCTTCATCTTAGTGATGTCCGTAACCATCGCAAATGTCCCACCGAATTTTCTATCGGGTGTATTAAAAGGGGCTGCAGATATTATGACATTCAAGATTTTGCCATTTTTGTGAATCACAATTGCTTCATACGAATCCTTAGTGCCTTTTTTTCTGAGAATTGTTTTTTGCTGAAATATTTTGAATTGTTCTTTCGTTGTTATTTCCCTCAAATTCATTCCGATGAGTTTATCGACAGGATAACCTATCAGATCTGCTAGGGATTGATTTACAAACAATATGTTTTCATCCGGGTCTAGCCTTATAATCCCTTCCTTTGCAGTTTCTACCAGTATTCTGTACCTGCTTTCCGATTCTTTTAATTTCTCCAGTGTTTGCAGTCCTTTCAGAACAGTTGCTATCTCAGATACAAGAGTGTTGAATAAAATTCTGTCGGCATAGGGAATCGAATCGACTTCATCATTTTGAACATCAAATACCCCGTATTTTTTTTCTTGAACGTTATCGGAACAGCATATTCGCATCTGGCTCCTGGTACCCCTTCAATATATCCTTCGGCTTTTAAAACATCCGGTACGTATTGTGCCTCATTTTTATTGAAAGCATAAACAGTTATTCCTTTTCCCTCCAATGGTAATTTTAGTGCGCGTGTTCCTTCATCATATCCTCTCTCTTTCACAATTTTAAGGTGGTTGTTACTTCTTTCAAGAATTGCACAGTTCTGGTAACCAAGATTGTCTTTGGTAAAATTCATGACCAAGTCGTATACTTTCTCTCTGCTTGATGCAACTTTCATTTCCCTCGAAACTTTCTCCACGCCCCTCATTTTTTTATCGAATATCATGTGGCTGGTCACTTCGACGATGCATCCAAATATGGCTCTTTCATCTTTGTAATATGATGTTGCCCCCCTGTATTCAACCCACATCTCTCTATCTTTTTTTCCGAATTTAAATCTGACGGGAATTCCGTGTATTATTTTTTTTCTAACTTTATCCACGTCATCATGAACCAATTTCCAAAATCTTTCTTCTGAAATTTCTTTTTCTGAAAAGCCAGCAAGCCCGGCCATGTATTCATTGAGCAGCAAAACTTTCCTTCCCACGATTGCAAAAAATCCTGCAGGCACTTTCTCCATAAATTTGCTGTCTATTTCTGACATCTATACTGTACCCATCACTGAAAGCTAAATGCACTTTCTGCTTGTATATAATTTTGCCTATTTATAATTTCTTAATTTTTCAGTCTTAGAATGCTTTGAAAAACCCCCACCGTATTCATCATTTTTTCGTAGCGGCCTATAATACATCGGTTTACCGATAACTTTATATATATAAATATATATTAAGTTATTGAGATGATGCAAATGAGAAAG
>JAYEJS010000103.1 GCA_034660695.1 Candidatus Thermoplasmatota archaeon
TCATCAGGAACAGCCGTTCCCACCAAATGCAACAACAACACCAAAAGCAATGGTATCTGTTTCATACAACCATACATTTGAATTGCATTACAATAATACAGGCTGGAATCTTATAACCATGCCAGTCAAGCATCCGTCCATCCACACAGCCAGCGACCTCATACAATACATTAACACTTTCTCTGCGGATAACTGTACCGTTGTTACAAGGTGGGACAGGGAATACCAGCGTTATGATAGTTACGTCGTTCCAGAAGGCGATGGATTCGGTGTTGCCTTTACGATTGTGCCGGGAGAGGGTTACTTCGTATTTGTAAAGACGAATATCACGGTATACATGGAGGGCTGTCTCATTGAATATGACGAGATAAATCTGACGCTCAACGTTGGCTACAATATGATAGGCTGGGCAAATCTTGAGGTTATCAATGCATCACAGCTTGCCGGCAATATTTCTGGCTGCACAAAAGTTGCAAAGTGGAACGCTTCGGCACAGGGCTGGTTCATGCCTGAGTATATCGTCGGTGACTCCCCTGACTTCAATATAAGCATCGGCGAGGCGATGTTCGTATTCAGACCGACAGGAGGTCATATACACTGGATTGGCGGCAGGGATATGCTGCAATTACCCCCGCCGTAGTCTCCTTCCTCTTTTTCTTTCCCTTTTTATACGTTTGATTTAATAGGCAAGATTTATAAAAAAACAAACCTTTTAGAAGTTGGTGAGGAAAGAGTAAAATGAGATATGGGCCAAAATTTTACGGAAAAGGCATTCTGACGATGGTTGCAATAGCTGTTATTACAATCATTTCTATTTCATCATTTGCCGAAGCAAGCAGCAATCCTCTTCCCATTTACGGATATGTTACCTATGATGGGAACGGTCTGTCTGGTATAGAAGTAAGGGCAACCAATGAGCGAACAGGAGGCACACTTACTGAGACAAGTGACGAAAATGGTGCTTATACTGTGACGTTTGGTGGTCCTGTATATGGATGGGAAGTTGGGGATACTATTAAGTTAAAGGCGAGAGGAACCGGAAACTATGAATGCCTTGGAGGAGGGAAAGAGATTACTATAACCTCGGACGAACCCATAAGAGCGGACATTACACTCCATCTTTCTTTGAATGCTGGTTTTGCGTTCACCCCTGAGAATCCCAAGGCAGAGGATAATGTATCCTTTACTGATATTTCAACGGGTACAATAACAAATCACACATGGAATTTTGGAGATGGCAATATCAGTTATGAGCAGAATCCTGTTCATGCTTATGCGTCAGAGGGAAATTATACTGTTGTTCTTACTATATATTGCCATACATTCAGCACGAGTGCATCATCGTTATTGCATGCGGAAAAACAGGAAGTAAACGATACGGATAATTCAAATGAAACAAATGGCACGGGCAGTACACCCGGCTTTCTCTTGCCATCGACCATAGCTGCACTGTGTGTCATGCTCGCAATATTTAAAAGAAGGAGATATATATAGCAAATGAAATGAGAAAAACTGCCTGCATCGTTATCATCATTCTTCTTGTTTTAACTCTCATTCCTATCATTAAATCAGGTACTGGCACGCCTTATACAGTACGTACTTATGTGTTTCTGGACGGTTCTCCGGTCAACGGTGCAACAGTTAAGGTTACTCTTACAAAGCCAGACCCTGATGTTTTTGGTTACGCTCAAAAAGTGGGAAAAGGCATATACGATGCACAACTCGGCAATTCTCCTTATAGTGAAACTGATTGGTTTAATGGCGACCCTATACGCGTTGATGTAAGATATGGCGACTATTATGCATGGGGCACTGCCTCGATTAACGTAGCTGAGGGATTCACACATTTTAATATCTCATTATCTGAACCCTCAAATAATACTTCTCCTGACAAGCCAACGAACCCATCTCCAAATGACGGAGAGACCAACGTATCGTTGAATCCGACGCTGAGTGTTGATGTGACCGATCCCGATAACGATACCATGGATGTTTCCTTTTACGATGCATCGGATAACCTGATAGGCACAGATACAAATGTTGCATCTGGAAGTACGGCAAGCGTTGAGTGGAGCAATCTGGCTTACAATACAACCTATTCATGGTACGCGGTTGCCGATGACGGCATTTATACCAATAAATCAGACACCTGGCATTTTACCACTGTCGAACCGCCCCTTTATACTTTGACGATGTCTGTCAGCCCTGAGGGGGGTGGTTCCGTTACCCTGAATCCGGACAAGTCATCATATGAGGAAGGTGAGGAGGTAATACTGACGGCTTTGCCGAATGCAGGTTATGTATTTGACAAATGGTCGGGAGATCTGGTTGGCACAAATTCGGTTAAGACAATCCATGTGTATAAAAATCTCAGCATAATCGCTCGCTTCAAGCCCGTACAGTATAACATGAATGTCAGTGTTGAGCCAAATAATACCGGTTCTGTTTCTCTGGAGCCATCAGGTGGGATATACGGTGCAGGTACCAACGTTACCATAACCGCCAATGCAAACGCAGGCTATGCATTCAGTTATTGGTCAGGAAATATATCTGGAAATGAGAACCCTGTTTCTATAACAATGGATTCAAATAAAAGCATAACCGCCCATTTTGTGACTAACTATCCTCCAAATGTGGAGATTACTTCTCCGATTGAAGGTGCCAATTTATCGGGCGTTGCAATAGTCCAAGGAACGGCAAGCGATGAAAACGGAAATGAGACGGTACAAAAAGTGGAAATAAAAATTGATAATGGAAGCTGGTGCAATGCTACAGGCACCATCACATGGAATTTTTCATGGGATACAACAACAGTTGATGACGGTGAACATACGATATATGCTCGGGCTTATGATGGAATGAATTACTCTGGCATTGAAGAAATAAACGTAACGGTGAATAACAACAGGCCGCCTTCCATGCCGATAATAAGCGGTGTATCGTACGGTTTAGTGGATGTTTCATACCCATTTTATGCAGTGTCCACCGATCCGGACAATGATACGATTAGATATGGATTTGACTGGAATGATAACGGCACCGTAGATGAATGGACAGGCTTTTATTTTTCAGGGCATTCGGCGCATGCAAATTATTCGTGGAACGAGACAGGAAATCATTCAATTAAAGTCATCGCTGAGGATGAACATGGCGTACAAAGCGAATGGAGTGAGCCCTTTTCATTTACCCTGTTTCAGAATGATACCGCACCTCCATCCTCTACCTGCGAACTTGGTAAGCCAACTGCAAATCTCAGCTATGGCGGCGATAACTACACTGCAACAAAGATATGCACGCCGATGTGGATCAATGCATCTGATGGAAATGGCTCAGGCGTCGAATGGCTCAATTACTCGGTGTGGTGGAATGCAACCCTCCCAACCAATTATCAGCAGCTATGTGCAGTAAATATAAGCGATAATGACGAGAACGATACCGACAACAGGACAGGTTTCATCTCAAAAGAACTTCATTTTGAGGAGGAATGCTTCCACGAGATAAAGTGGGATGTAGTCGATTATCTAGGTCATCAGGCTGTGCAGAAGTCAATTGATATTGCCGTCGATGGCACCGCTCCAACCATAAACAAGACGATTGGAGAGCCAAAATATATCGATGGAAAAGGCTGGACATGGGTCAACTGCTCTACAAATATCACCCTCCATGTCACCGATGACGGCTGCGGGGGCGGCGTCGGTGTCTGGAAGTTCGGTATCAATGTGTACTGGAATGAAACCCGGGTTGCACAGGGGCAGGTACAGGAATTCACGCTGATTGATACAATTGTGGTTGAAGATAATGATGAACATGATATCGATCCAGATAGGGGATCAATCTTGTATACGTTCCATTTCTCACAGGAATGCTTTTATGAACTAAAATTCTGGGCGGTTGACTACGTGGGCAACAACTGTACTTCAAAAGAAAAGTATATGGTTGACTGCACTCCATCTACCTCACGCGTGGACGATATCATTCCATATGAACAAGAAGATGTGCCATTCAACATAGCCGTCATTGACATAGAAGACCACGGATGCGAAGAATCGGGTCCAATAGGAGTATGCAAGGTTGAGGTTTACTACCTCTACGATGCAGACAACGAATCATGGGGCAATGACTGGGAGTTATGTGCCATAAATGACACCTTAATCACCCATCCAGATGGCACGGCAGACAACTGGACATTATCATTCACTGCACCTGAAGGTGCTGGCTGGTACCGTTTCAAATCAATTGCATATGACTGCCTCGGCAATGAGGAGCAACCGCCGTTCTATTACGGCACATATGATGCAGAATGCTATCTGAACATATCCCTCGTTTTGACTTTTGGCGAACCGGAATACGGGGGCTGGATATCTTTGCACACGCCCGTCAATATATCAATAATAAATAAAGATATTGAAGATATAATAGGAATATATTACAGAATATACAATAATGAAAGCTGGTCACCCCTGCCGGGGGACGGGGTTGGCAATGGGAATAACTTTTATCTCTATACAGGCAATTTCACTCTATCCGGCTTTGGCTGCTCTCATGGAAGCGGCTTAATTGAATTTTATGGAAATGGAACAAATGTGCAAAACGCATCGTTCAAGCTGGATGCACTGCCTCCCTCCACCTATTTTGATGTTGATGTGCCGTTTCTTGTGTGTGAATCTCTCTCAGCAGGGGTGTATGGCTATGATGAAGGTGCTGGAATAGCGGGCGTGGAGTTTTACTATCGTTACAGTTGCGACAATAGCACATGGGGAAACTGGACACTTGCATATGCTGATAGCTCAAGCCCTTACAACTTTAATTTTTCTCCAGATGTGGGATTTTATGAATTGAGTATTATTGGAATTGATTTCCTGGGGAACAACGAGCAAAGAGTGGTAAAAGATATGGTTAGAGTTTTCTCTCCCGATGTTAATGGTGACGGGCGGGTAAACATATTGGATATCGTAATGATTGCATCCCACTGGCAGGAGCATGTTGATGGCGATGAACATAGCCTTGATTTGAACGGCGACAGCATTATAAACATGCCCGATTTAATCCTTGCTGGACAGTACTGGACAGGGTAGTCATATTCGAAAAAATATAGAAATTTATATAAAGAAGGAGTATATTCCTTAACCTAACAACATGTGGATGCATAAAAGAAAGGAGGAATAAAATGAATAATGGAAAAGTAAGTATTTTGAGTAAGAAAAAGGGTATGGCAATGGCCATCGCCCTGATAGCGATAGCGGGATCTTTCTTGTATATTATGGGGGATGTAGAAGCAAGAACAGAGCCCTTGCTTATAAAAGGAACAGTTTACGGTACTGATGGTGTTACTCCTGTAGAAGGCGTTAATGTTACTGTCAGAAACGAAGCGACGGGAGAAGAGGGAACCAATAAAACTGATGCATCAGGAGGGTACAACATAACACTTGGCAGTCCTGAATGGCCGGAATGGCATGACGGCGACCTTCTTGTCGGTATAGCAGATGCAGACACACAGGCCGGCAGAAATACAACTAATATCGATGAAGAATTTTACAATGGCACTACCGGTCCTTATGGTCCTTATGGTGGTGGTGGTTACAACTGGCTCAACATTACGCTTGGCACGCTGAATGCAACAAGTTATATTGAGCTTGGTGCTCCAACATATAATATTTCATATGGCGGTGTCAACTACAGCGCCATAAAGGGATGCACGCCCGTGTGGATAAACGCATCTTATAGTGTGGAATGGCTCAATTATTCCGTATGGTGGAATGGGACGGCACCTGACGATTATATGCTTCTCTATACATTTAGCATTTATGACAACGATGAAAACGACGGCGATAACAGAACGGGTCATATCTCCGCCGAACTTCATTTCCTGGAGGAATGCTTCCACGAGATAAAGTGGGACGTTGTTGAATACGACGGTGATCACTCCGTGCAGAAGTCAATTGATATTGCAGTTGATACCACTGTCCCAGCCATAGAAAAGACA
>JAYEJS010000104.1 GCA_034660695.1 Candidatus Thermoplasmatota archaeon
GTCCATAGGAGGAAAGTTTTTCAAATACTGGAATGTAATACTGGAGGGACAGCAAAAAATGGTCTGGGGAGGGGTAAAACATCCCCGAGAAGTAATGAAACTGTTACCTGGGTGAGAAGTAAGAAAGTTACAATGACCTAGAAAGTCAGGGAATGAAGTTCTTTGCCACCACGTATATTTCCGAACTCCTTTTTCTGGACGCCTGTGGGGAATAAGGCTTTGTAACCCTGAAATATTCTTTTACATCTTTCAGAAACTGTGAGTAATCCTCCCCTACGAACACCTTGCATATGAAATTTCCATTTTCTCTAAGTAAGATGCGTGCCACATTCAGTGCATTCCTGGAGAGCCATACACTTCTCGCCTGATCCATAACATAATTTCCAGATAAGTTCGGTGACATATCCGATATAACTACATCGACATCTTTTGCTTCCCGCTTCAGTTGTTCCAATGTTTCTTCATCAGTTATGTCTCCCCGGATGAATTTTACACCCTCTATTGGCTGCATGTCCTGTATGTCAACGGCAATAACTCTGGCACCAAGCTTGACCGCCACCTGGCTCCACCCTCCAGGAGAAGCGCCAAGATCTACCACAACGTCTCCGCGTTTAATAATCCTATATTTCTGATTTATCTGCAACAGTTTGTAAGCAGAACGAGCCCTGTATCCCTCGTTCTTTGCGCTCCTATAGTAGCGCTCTTTTTTCAGCTCCCTATACCATCGCGTCGGCATTACTAAAGTACAATATCGAGGTCGAGTTTTTCGGCCAATTCCTTGTATCTATTTCGTATTGTAACCTCTGTTACCCCTGCAATATCCGCAACCTCTCTCTGTGTCTTTCGCTCTCCACACAAAATAGATGCAATATATATCGCTGCTGCGGCGACTCCAGTCGGTCCTCTTCCGCTCGTCAATTCCTTATCTTCAGCCTGCTGGAGTATCTCCAGGGCTTTTGATTTTATGTCCTCGGTGAGGGTGAGTTTGCTGCAGAATCTTGCCGTATAATCCTGCGGGGAAGTGGGCATGAGTTTCAGCGTAAGTTCTCTTGCAATAAAACGGTATGTTCGCCCTATCTCCTTTCGGTCAACTCTCGACGAATTTGCTATCTCATCAAGGGTGCGCGGCACTCCACACTGCCTGCATGCAGCATAGATGGCAGCGGCGGTTACGCCTTCAATAGATCGCCCCCTTATGAGATTCTTTTCTACGGCCCTTCTGTATACCATGGCAGCTGCTTCTCTCACATTTCTCGACAACCCCATATCAGATGATATCCTGTCCAGCTCGGAAAGGGCGGATGCGAGGTTACGCTCGGATGCACTGCCTACACGTATTCTCCTCTGCCATTTTCTTAGCCTATAAAGCTGTGCCCTATTTCTCGTTGGAATCGACTTGCCGTAGCTGTCCTTGTTTTTCCAGCCTATCATTGTGGAAAGCCCCTTGTCATGAACGGCATAATTCATCGGAGCGCCGGTTCTAGCCCTCTTATCCCTCTGTTCGGCATCAAATGCTCTCCATTCGGGCCCGTGATCGATGTAGGAATCATCAATTACCAGTCCGCATTCCATACAAACTAGTTCTCCCCTTTCGTAATCCTGAACAAGGCGCGTTGACCCGCATTCGGGACATTTACTTACTTCTTCTATCTCAACCTTCTTATTTCTCGACATTTTATCCCCAAAGTTTTTAAACCTTTTGCTCTCGAATGTATATGTTATATATAAAGTTTTGTGCGAAATCGGGAGGTGGTGTAGAAAAAAGAGTTTTTCTCGATTTTGTGACAATAGTGTTTACCAACTCATATCTTTACATCCACTATAATTAGGCATCGATTTTTGTAAAATTTTTTGGCATGAACCGTCTTTTCTACATCACCAAATCGGGATTATGGAACGTTTTGGATGGCAGGGCTAATATTCCTATTTACTAAAGCAGTTTATCCAGCAAGATAAATTCGGGCTATCCATCTATTTTAACCAAGGTTTAGGTTTAGCCCCACCACCTTTTACGAACCCGCAATACTTCTCATAATTGCCCATCATTGTCATTGCCTCTTTTTGCACCCTCATTGAGATGGAATATGTACCTCGTGGGCACCTGTCTTTTCACACCGCTTTTGTAATTGCAGACAGTGCATCTGTAACCTATTATGACTTCCTTCCCCCAGAGGGAGAAATTCTTTATCTTTTTCAATTTCGAATTACAGACGGGGCATCTTACAAGCTCTCCCTCTCCCTCCCTCGATTTTATCTCCATTCTTATAAAGCCTGCCCTGACAGCCAGTTTTCTAACTCTCTGAGGACTCACCCTATATTTTTTATCCAATACTTCGAGTTCTTCCATGACCATATCCCTCATTTTTTTCTGGGAGTCGATAGTCCCGTGCTTCTTTAAAGCCTTATAGATTGCCACAACTATTTCCTCGCCGCTGGGGATATGATATTGCATGGGATTAAAACAATTTTATGCATATAAACCTTCATGTTATGGAAGCCAAATAAATGGGGCGGTTATATGGACTTTCTATTCCCCCATGCTGATAAAATGATGTCCCGTAGCTCTTTATCGTTTTTTGCATTTAACCATTTTTTCTCAAAATCGGTTTCTTCTGAAATTTGAACTACCCACATAAGCGAATGCATATAGAAATTCCTTTGGTCTGAAGAAGAAACAATCACAAAGAAGGCATGTATTGGAGGGATTCCATTGGAAAAGATAACGCCTTTTTTGCTCCTGACTAGAATAATATCAAATTTATTATGCCCCTTAATAATAAATGAAAAAATGCCAATACCCGGACGTATAACTATGTTGGAATCTTTCTCTTTTCCCTTAAACCGTTTATATAACTCTTCCTCCTCAATATGCAATCTATCTGCCAATTTATGTGCCAACAATTTTGTAAGCTCTTTAGGTGGTAGGACTTTATCAATGTCTAAAACAACGCATTTTTTTATTAACTTTTCAAAACGTTTTTCGGTGACATTGTCTCTCTCCATCAGAATCTCTCTTAGTTCTTCTTCCAATAAATAACCGGTAGATTTAATTCCAGTAATCCTTTCGATCACATGTAGGAGGGCATATTCTCTTTTTATTTTATTTCTGGCGTAAATTAAATACCAACTCAACCCAGAAACGATGAAAGCACCGGTTATAAGAATTGGAGTTTGCCCCATCTCGAAAATGAGAAACACATATCCAGCGATTCCCGCTACATGAACCCAGGGGTATAAAGGAGATTTAAATTTTGGTCTGTAGTTATGTACTTTACTCTCTCTCATTACAATAACAGAAAGAGTTACAAATAGAAACAGTAGAATCTTCAGAGTCGAAGCCGTCTTGACAAGGCTTTCTAGATCTAAAAACAAAATAACGGAAATCATGAAAGCGGAAGTGCAGAGTATGGAAAAACTTGGAGTTCCACGTTTGGACATCCGTGAAAAAAAGCCCGGTAGCAGTTCGTCTTTTCCCATAGCCATTGGATCGCGGGATGCAGCCAATAATCCAGCGTTAGCTGTAGAGATAAAAGCTAGAATTGCAGCAATCGACATTACCACAACACCAATTTCTCCCATGAAAGTCCCCGCCCCAAGTGAAATTGGTGTGAAAGAGCCCTGCAGTTGAGCAGGCTCCACCAGACCTACTGTTACAGAAATAACCAAAACATAAAGTAAAGAAATTATTCCCCATGAAAAAAACATTCCGAGAGGAACATTTCGCCCGGGATTTTTTATCTCTTCTGCCACACTCGCAATCTTTGTCAGTCCCCCATAGGAAACAAAAATTAGGCCCGCAGTCGAAAAAACAGAACCAAAACCCAGGGGGGCAAAGGGGGTGAATCTGGAAAGTTGAGCATGAAAAGAGCCAGCTACAATATATAAAACAAGTAAAGAAATAAGACCAGCAACCAGGGCTATCTGGGTTTTTCCTGTATGTTTAACACCGATTAAGTTGATGACAGTAAAAATTATGCAAAATACAACGGCAATAAATTTCATCTGCATTTCCGTAAAGCCCGGATTAAGCAATAAAGCAAAAATACCTATCCCCACCAGGGCAAAAGCACTTTTAAATGCCAGGGAAAACCATGCAGCAAATCCGCCAATTGTCCCCATTCTAGGTCCCATGCTCCGATCTATAAAAAAATAGGTTCCGCCAGCCTTAGGCATAGCAGTGGAGAGTTCGGCTTTAGAAAGCACGGCAGGTATGACCAAAAGACTTGCAATTAAATATGAAAGAATAACGGCTGGACCGGTTTTTTCATATGCTAATCCGGGTAAAATAAATAATCCAGAGCTGATCATAGCCCCCGATGCTATACAAAATATGTCGAGCAATCCAAGATCTCTTTTGAGATGTCTGTTCTTTTTCCCGTTTCCATGGTCCATCTTGTCGGATTAATCTTATCCCTGAATTTAAAACTTTCTTGTATAATTCAATGCATCAGCATTTTTATCTTTTGAGGCATTGCCCGGTGAATATATATCACTTTGTTTCTTATGAAATCCAAGCGAGAAAACCCAGACCTCTAGGTCTGGGATGAATTGCCTGGAAAATTATAAAACGCCGATAGGCGTTTTCTTCCCCCTGAGGAGAAAGCCGCGCAATTTATTGCGTGGAAGGGGTGACTCAAATCCTCCGATATGCAGTGATGGGTCACCGAGCAGTACAAATTCAGAAATCGACCACCTGTCTTTCCATACATTATTCATGTATTCATTCTGGGCATATACCAGCATTTCTGACGGTGTTGTGTCCTCCTTATATCCCTCAAAGAATTTATAGACCAGATAGCCCGCCCCAAAGAAAGGCCCATTCTCATTGACTCCTGTAAATGCCACTCTGGTTGAACCGACCGTAGCTATCGCTCCTCCTCCTCTTTTCTGGACAAAGTACCAAGCGAAGCAGGGCAGCGAAACAGATATATTGGGCATTGGAATTCCTGTTTCTTCCTCAAAATCCGACAGGCTTAAATCCAGTTTTGCCGTGGAGCATGCATCAAAGAAAATTACGGGAAGCTTATATCTGTTGAAGAGGGCGGTTATGTAGGGGGTATAGTATGTCCCCACCCACTCATCATTGGTTCCATCTATGGGATGAGTTCCCCACCCCCATGGAAATCCATGACCCGAGAAATGGACAAACCCGGCACCTTTTTCCATCGCCATTTCAATGGAAAGTGCGCGCAGATTTCCAAGTGAATACCATATTTTTATGGACTCAAAGCCCGGCATTTCATCTGCAACAACCTGGTTCATAAATTCCCCCTCCACCACCCCCCACCCGGGAAACGTATCTCCTCCTATAAGGATAAGACGTTTGAACCAATCTTCGCCGAATGCCTTGCCCTCGTATGATACTAATTTATCCACGATCGTCTTAACTGCAAAATTATTCTGGCATGCAAGCCTTCCAACATAAACATCGGCATACATATCCATATCGTCATTGGTTCCGCCACCGTCAACGTACTGCTCGCCATATTTGCCGTTGTTATTACTGTCCCATGAGGAAAACTTTCCGTCAGAGTCATAGATGTCAGCATAGTAAAGGTCCGTGGGCATATCTCTCCAATAAAATTTTATTCCATTCCGGTAAATAAACCAGATGTATCGGATGGGCATTTTTTCTATATCTCCAACAAGCATTACATACTTTATACCCCACTCCTCAATGCTGTCCTTGATGAAGTATTTTATTTTCTCTGCACCATCTCTTCCCTGAACGGTGAAATAATTGCCGTTATATATTTCATCAAGTGAAACGAGCATCGTTTTCACACCATAGCTTTCCTTATGCTCTACCAATGGCTGCAGAGCGTTGCTGAACTCAGATGGCGATACAATGAGCAAGTCATAAGCATCATTGTCAAGCAACGGCTTTTCAGGAGGAATATAATTTATCTCAATACTCATTTCATTTACATACTCC
>JAYEJS010000105.1 GCA_034660695.1 Candidatus Thermoplasmatota archaeon
GGTCAGCAAGATCATGAAATACATGGAACTTGAATGGAATCCAAAAGCACATCCATTTCAGTGGACATACAAGGGAAAAGTATGTTGCGCATAATTACGGAAACGAACTTAGAAAATCCTCTACTAGCTGGATGCCTTTCAACAACTATTTAAAATAGAAAGGAATACCCTTCTATGGTGTTGCCAACAGATTTGCTTGAAAGTTCGATAAACAAAGAGATTTCTCTCCTGCTTAAAGATGGGAGAATCCTGAGCGGCCGCCTCACAGGCTACGACCAGTACATGAACCTGGTTATAGAAGATACGAGGGAGAAAACTGAGGATGCGGAACGACGCCTTGGTTTCGTTGTGCTGAGAGGAAATAATATCGTGAGCATAGCCCTGAAATAATTTCGAGGCAAAATATTTAAAATGGGGCGGGGTTAATGGTATAAATGAATATCAAAAATATGAATCTCAGTTCTATCGAGGCGAGAAGATACTCCAAGATGCAGAACAGGCCTATGAATATCCGCATTGACCATAACAGTACTGTCACTCTCTTTACAGTGGTAAAGAAGGGAGAAGCTCAGGTCGAATTCGAGTACACCGCCAGTTACGGTCCACTGGGTCTGATAAAATTCGGGGGAGATTTTGTATATGAAGGAAATGATGCAGAGGAAGTGGCGAAAAGATGGAATGAAAAAAAGAATATGCCCGATGAAGTTGCGTCCCGCATTCATACCGCCATAATGCATTTTTGTTTGCCAGAAGCGGTCATGGTCTCAAGGGATTTGCGTCTGCCACCGCCGATACCGATGCCCCAGGTGAGATTCGATAAGCAGTCAAAAGAAAAAGGAACAGGATACAGTCCCGAGGTTGCATAGTCCTTTCTTTTTCATTCCGAACAAAAATTATAAAATTAGCGTAGCTATTCTATATACATGGCTTTTCAGCTGAGGGTCATGAAAAATACACCGCTAACTGGTGAGGATGACTATGAGAAAGTTGCAGTTGATTTTCTTAAGTTCATAGGATACATGCCTGACGGGGCAGATAAGTCGTCCATACCATATAAACTCTTCGAGTGTTTTATGCTTCATCCGGATAAGGAATGGATGGTGGATGAACTTTCGGTGACTTTGAATGCCACAAAGGCAACGGTGTACCGCCATCTTAACAAACTCAAAGGAATGGATATCCTGGAGGAAGGAAAGGAGGGGGAGGGAAATGCCGTACGGAAAACGTATCGCTTAAGATATGGAAACCTCGAAAGGGCATGGAGTTTTGTAGAGGCCCATGTTAAAGTCGCGATGGAAAATTATGGGGAAACAATAATTCATCTTCAAAAACTACTGGAAAGGAGGTTCTAGATGGATGATATTGAGTTAACGGAGGGCTCGAAATATGTTGTCCGTTCCATAGGCTCAGATAAAGATACGATGGTAACGAGAGGAACTTTTACAGGGTATGCATACATAGGAAAAGAAGAGGGAGGGATGTGTATAAAAATGGATGCATCACACAAAGATATGGAAGGCAAGATTAGAATTATACCCATAAGCATGATTTTATCTATAGACGTCATAGAAAAAAAGAGTGAGAAGCACGGCAGGGGCGAGAGCGTAGTAGATCATTATTATGGTTAGATAAAATGGGAACGCAGATAGGCATAGTTGGCAAGCCGAATGTGGGCAAAACCACATTTTTCAATGCGGCAACAAATGCACATGCGGAGATGGCTTCTTATCCTTTTACAACCATTGACGCAAATAGGGGGGTCATGTATGCCCGCACTTCATGCCCGTGCAGGGAATTTGACATTAAATGCAATCCCCATAACTCAGAATGCAGGGAGGGGATAAGATACGTGCCCATAGAGGCAATAGATGTTGCCGGGCTTGTGCCCAAAGCTCATGAGGGGCGCGGCTTGGGAAACAAATTTTTGGACGACCTTCGGCAAGCCTCGTGCCTTATCCATATCATCGATATATCCGGCTCAACAGATGATGAAGGGCGAATGTGCAATATCGGGGAGCACGACCCCGAGCAGGACGTTCAATTTTTGGAAGAAGAAATAGATTACTGGATATGCGGCATAATACAAAAAGACTGGGAACACATGAGCAGGAAATGCAAACTGGAAGGAAAGAAGATTGATAAGGCATTGACTGAAAAGTTGACTGGGTTGGGGGTGAAGGAAGGCGACATCCATGCTGCAATAAAAAATGCGGAATTGCAGGAGGACGCGACAAAATGGTGCAGTGATGACCTGCTTGCGCTTTCCTCACATATCAGAAAGGTGGGGAAGCCAATACTTCTGGCACTGAACAAATGCGACAAAGCTCCAGATGCAATGGTCAAAAAAATGACAGAGGGATATACAATTCCAACATCTGCCGAAGCAGAGCTGGCTCTGTCAAGGGCTGCAGAGAAAGACCTGGTTGCATACAAGCCTGGCGATTCATCATTCACAATCCTGGATAAGAGCATGGATGAAAAACATCTCAAAGCCCTGGAATATATAAAGACCCACGTGATGGAAAAGTACGGCGGCACGGGCGTTCAGAAATGTATAGACAAAGCGGTATTCGACATGCTGGATCTAATCGCTGTCTATCCTGTAGAGGATGATCACCACCTGACAGACAAGAAGGGGAATGTTCTTCCAGACGTGTTTTTACTCCCGGAGGGCTCGACTGCCATTGACCTTGCATATAAGGTTCATACCGATCTGGGAGAGAGATTTATAAGGGCAGTAGACGCAAGGACACAGCGCATTGCCGGAGCGGACCATGAACTGAAGAATGGGGATATCATACGCATAATAGCCAAATAACCGCATACCGGGTCGCAAAAAGTTAAAATCGTGCAATCTGCACCGTTATAACACATCTTTCTTTTTTCCCTCCCATTCCATAACTTTAAGGAACAGAAAATATAGAGGTTTTATCAGCCTGTGCATCATGCTTTTGTCAAAGTAAGTCTTTCCGATTTCCCTTGCCCAATAAACGTCGTGACGAAGGCATTTTATCAACAATTCTTTTTGCAAATCGCTCATTTCTTCTTTTTTGAACCAGTCTTTGTCTTTTAATTTGCCCATGGGGACAAAAAATAACGGAACAATCAGCGACGGAAAATCTTTTAATTCATCCATCAGTTCAATTGTTTTTATTATGTCATCATCTGTTTCTTCGGGCAGTCCTGCTATGAGAGTACAGGCGGGGATTAAATGGCAGTCCTTCATAACCCCGGCCCCTTGGACAACAACTTCCGGCCATTCCCCAGCCTTAAATGGCCTTGCTTTCGCCGGCATTATTTTTTTTGCCAGTTCAACTGAGCCCGTTTCTAGTCCCATCTCTGCTCCCCACCATGCCTGATTACCGTCGCATATGATTTCTGAGAGATTTTCCATCAATTTTGGCTTGCAGGCGACGGCGGCAAAAGATGCATGACTCCAGGAAAGATTTCTGTAATATTTCTTCGCCAATCTATTCAATTTCAAAACTTTCTCTTCGTCTGGTATAACCCCATTTTGTCCGTATAAAAGGGTATCCTCTGCATGGATGACTCCGCCCTTAATCCCTGCATTTGCATTTATTTTTAATTCCTTCTCGATTTTTTCGTAGGGGTACCATCTCAAAGGTCTTAAAGTTACGGAACAAAACCTGCAATTGCGGGGGCAACCCCTTCCAACTTCCACCAATCCGTTTATGGAGGGATTTTTTATTTCAGAAATTTTATCCAGATCAGGACATTCATCTGGCTTTAATTCAACGAATTTTGGCAAATCTTTTCCTTCCAGAGCCATTTTGTAAATCTCAACGGCCTTCGCATAATCGCCTTCTCCGTTTACAACACAGTCTATTCCATATCGATCCATGAATTCCTGGTTCATCTTAAATTGCCATGCCCCCGGGCCGCCGACAATCGTCTTTGCACCTTTCTTCTTTGCATTTCTGTATGCCTTGCTTTCAAGCATTGATTTAAAATATTTGGCTAAATAAGGATCTCCCGTTTTCAAAATTCCGGCAAAAGTAGTTGAGGAGGGACCCCAGCCAAAAGGATCCATAACGCTAATGCCGATAACTTCCGGATCAAATCTGTCGATATAATCTGGATAAACGGTTTTAACGTCAAAGCCTTCATCGATCAGCTTTGCCTCGATTTTCCTCAATCCATAAGGGGCTTGCCACGGCATCCCATTAACGCTTTTTATTCGTGGAAAGAAAAGCCACTGGAAAAGCCATTCCGGCAGCCAGTTTGGAGGAGCGCTGGTTCCAAATCCCAGGAATTCCTTGCCATGATGATTGCTCATCAAAGTTTTATCAGATGTCAGAACCGCCCTCATTCTTCCAACACCTTCTCGTATAACCTCCTATTGTTTATGCATCCTGGGTCCGGGGAAAGATAATCTCCCGTATATGCATATGCTCTAGCCCTGCACCCTCCGCAATAATAGCGATAATCGCACGTATCGCATCCTTTCAGCAAATCTTTGTCCCTTAAATCCTGCAGAACTTTATTATGAATCCAGAGTTCTTCAAAGTCATCCTCTCTTATATTCCCCAATTTCAGCGGGAAAAAGACGCAGGGCTGCAAATCGCCGTTCGCATGCATCGCCATGTAGAAACGTCCCGCCCCGCACCCGCCGATAAATTCTGCCAGATCTACCAGCTGACCAGCAAGCTTCGGATTATAAAAGTGTGTGGGCACAACTTTTTCATCTTCCCCCTCTTCCTGTTGCAGGGCCACCCTTGCAAATTGAGGGGCGGTAGACAGCACATTTATATTTTTTCTTGCTTTTAACTCGTTCCAGAGCATCTTCAGCATTTCCTCTCTCTCATCTGGAGTGAGATCCACCTTTACAATATCTTTTCCCCTGCCAGTTGGAATAAAATTGAAGGCCATGAACCAGTTCGCTCCAAGTTCCTCGCTGAGTCTTATTATATCCGGAATCTCTTTGTAGTTGTATTTAGTAGCTGTAGTCGAAATCTCAACAAAAAATCCCTTCTCAACCGAGTTCTTTACGCCATCAACCGTCTTATCAAATGCGCCTTGTATACCTCTGAATTTATCATGTGTTTCTGCACTTGCCCCATCCAAGCTTATCTGAACGAACTGTACGCCCGCCTCATTCATCTCTCTCGCCTTCTCCTTTGTTATGAGCGTTCCATTGGTGGCAATTGCAACATATATTCCTTTGTCTGCTGCGTATTTTGTCAACTCAAGAATATCAGGCCTCACCAGCGGTTCTCCGCCCGAAAATGCGATAATGGTAACCCCTGCCCTGTCAAAAATGTCGATGGCGCGTTTTGCTTCCTCCGTAGAAAGCTCGTCTTTCCATGTTTTTCCAGCTGTCGCATAGCAATGTTTGCATTTCAAATTGCATGCGTATGTCACATCCCATACAATCTGGAATGGGGCACCAGAAGTAAACGGCTTTTTGACCCCGAATTGAGCAACACCCATTATCGTTGACGAAAGTCCTTTTGCCCAGTACGGATCGCTGAACTTCTTCTTCAATTCATCTTCAGTTACGCTGAACGCATCCGCTCCTTTTTTAAGCACTTTGGCTATCATTTTTTCTGTGAGTTTGCAAGAAAGACATGCATCCTTTCGCTGCCCTGTGTACAGCTCGACCGCCACTTCAATCCTATTTTTTCCATCTTTTTCGCAATATTTGCCCATCCCTCTCAAAATTCTCCTTGTTGCAGGATTGCCAATCGTGTTTTTTAATAGCCTTACTGTAGTTGTGGTTTTCATGCTTCCTCCTCAAATTTTTTCGTCTTTTCCAGGTAATGAATAGCATTCTCAATCATTTTCAGCACTCCTCCCAGTTTTCTTTTATAACTGCTTTTCAACTTATGGATTTCGTCTGAAGTTTCTCTCAGAAG
>JAYEJS010000106.1 GCA_034660695.1 Candidatus Thermoplasmatota archaeon
CCCGAAAACTCTGTTTTCCATCCCTCGTTTTCCTCCATCTGAAAATTTTAGAGGAATAGATTGTTTCTTCTCGTCACCCGAGGAGAAACAATTAGGTTACAAAATGGAGCTTATTCGTAGAGACTATAAAGTGCGTTAAATGCCTAAACCACACCATAAGGCTGTATGGGGCTAAATATATCGTGTGCATTTCTATGTCTCCTACGATTATTTATGGAGTTTACTCAACAATTTCTTTACCACTATATTCCAACCCTCAGGCCCGACACCCTCGACACGGGTTAGATTTTGCAACTCAATATTCTCCCAAACGTTACCAGGCTTCTGTACTAAGTATGGTTCATCTGCTATCTCTAGCATTGATAAGTCACTTAAGCTATCGCCAATGCCGATAGTTTTTATTATCCCGTATTTTTGCTTAAATAACTCTGACAGTATCTCAACTGCTCTACCTTTATCATTTTCACCCATAACACTGTAGTAGCGACCACCGTGTGTCCAATTAAGGTCACATTCCTCGATCTTTTTCAATATCCTGTCAATTGTTTCTTGTGGGCCATCTAGCTTTAGAGTTTCATCATATTCGCGTTTTTTGGCATATATAGCAAGCTCAAACGTCAAGCCACTATCTCTAGCTACTTCCTCAATACTCATATCGCCAAACCCTTTGATGGGTATCCCTATCTCCCTCTCAATTTTCTTTAATTTTGCACGAATATACTTATACGATGTTCCCAGTTCAATCACAAAATTATCATCCACGATTTTGTGATACTCAAAGTTGAATGTAAAATAATTGCAAGGAACAAATATAGCACCACCATTCTCAACGATGAATGGATCATTTATCGCCAATTTTCTTCGATATACCTCCTGCTCGGCATGGGTCTTATGCGAACAAAATATAATCGGTATCTTATGTTTTTTAAGTGTTGATATGGTATCCAATACCTTCTCATACGAATATGTTTCTTTGTCAAGTAAAGTTCCGTCAAGATCTGTAAATATTATTGGCTGCAATTTAATGTTCCTCTAATTTGTGTGAAATATTTAAATCTAGCCATCATATTAACTAGTTGATAAATTATCAGACGGCAACCCCATCGCTAGATCATTAAGATGCGGGGTTATCGCTTGACTGAATGCTCTAAACTTGATTTTTTTTATCGGTGGGTACCTACGCGGTTTAGGAATTTTTTCATTATTTGTTAGAACACTGTGCCCCTTCAAAATGTTACGGATTAGTTTTCTCGTTTTATTGCCACAAAGCGGGCTATGATATATAAGGCCCAACGACGACTTATATACATCGTTTAAATGAACTCCTCCTTTATCTTCGTGGAAGTGCGGATTCACGGTTTCTATTTGAAAGATATCCACACCTCTTTTTATTACCGTTGGGTAGTCAGTCGGCAAAATGCCACCGAAGTTTTCAAAGATAAATAGGAGTTCACCTGTTTCTATAGCATAACCTGTTGAATAAGGTATTATTTCTGCAAGTTTCATTGTCATTGCATGCTCACCAGCACAAGTTGTTTTAACGATATCTGTTCCAAACCCCGTGCTGTCTGATATCAATGAATTTATACATCGATTTGAACTTTCCGAGACACGGCCCCATTTTTTAAAAAATAGTCCTCCAGGCATGCCCGTAACCTTTGGTTTGTATAACCAGGAGAGCCTAATCATCGTGTAGGGTGATTTTGCCACGCTAAATCCCAACGCAAAATCTTTTACATATTCCCAAGCAGCACCAGGTATATAATTATCTGCATCTATAAATCCCACATAGTCTTTTTGAAAGAGCTTAGCTAAAATTATTCCTACAATCATACCTTCAGCCTTACCATCACATACCAGCCCGTTATCATCTAGTATTTCATGGTAGCCCCCTTTCTTAAATGCCTCTGCCAAGTATTGGTCTTTCTGATGAATAATGACGGCTTTGCGGTGCGTAAAATGATAAAATTGATTTAAGACATCCTTTTCAATCAAAAAACGATCTATCCCAGCCCTTCGGCTGTTGGAAATTATTATGAGTAAGCAATCATGAGGTATAGCTTTAAGTATGCCTTCAAATAATTTGATTTTCTCATTTTTTATAGGTACAACAATTGCTAGTTTTTTCTGAATCGCTTCTAACTCTTCAGCATCTGTTAAATAACTATCTACATCTCTACGTAATTGTTCTTTAGCCTTACCAGCATCTAATTCTAGAATTTTCTGGAGAGTGTTAATTCTAACAGAGCCGAATCGCTCGGTATATCTTGGGTATTCTATTCTCATTAGTTCCTTCATCCTCCACGATATCATTAATCGTTTGTTTTCTAACAAGGTTGGCTTAATTAAGTTTTTGGTGTAGATTGACGGAACGCCTAATAGGCAGGATAGTTTTATAAACAAATTTTTATCGTATATTTTGGAGGTAAAATAAAATGGGAAAAACACTATGGAAAAAAGGGTTGGTTGTTGGAGTAATTGCGGTATTTCTTGGCATTACCTTAACACCGGCAATTGGAACTCTAAATTCCCCGGTTTTATATGAAAAGGATGGGAAAATATATGCGATGAGTGATACTGGAAACTGTGAGGGAAAGAAGATAAATCTTATAAAAATTGAAGTCAATGAGTATATGCCCGATGGAAGCATTGAAACAAGGGTGGTACCATTGACGGAAAAGGAGGTAAACGAGCTTAAAAGTAGATTATATAATGCAAAAACTATTGAGGAACGATTTTCTATGTTAAAGGAATATGGATTAATCCCAGAGGAAACCCTGCTTGAGGGCTTGGAAAAAGGAATGTATGCAAAAGCGGAGAGAATGGGATTAGTCAGAGAAAAAACTCAAAAATTCACTCATCAATACGAAGAAATAACTGACTTAAGATTGCCACTGATGTTGACTTTCTTTAGCCATATTAATGCAGTCTATTTTCTGGGCAATTCTATACGTATGGGGCTTACACCAACTACGATGCTGCTCAATCGTTTATTTGGTTTTAATATTCCAGGTATTGATCTAGTTGATGTGTGCTGGGCAACTCTTGGTATAATTAACACCCAAGGACTTTTGGGTGTTCATAATCTTCTGTGTATTCCCAGTTTCATGATTTTAGCAGGATTCGTGGGATACAGTGTCAAGCTCCCAATAGCATATCATATTTTTTCTGGTTATTCAGTCATGACTTTCGCAGCTGGCATAGGATTCCATGACTTTTCACCCATATCTCCGCAATAAACAAAAAACCTTGAGGAATTAAATCACAAACTCATATCGCAAAGATTATTCTTAATCATGTGCAGATTTGCTGACTCATATTTTTCCTTTTTCCATCCTTATCCTAATGTGTTTTATGTATGAAGGTATGCTTTCAATGTCCCTCACCATCATATTTTTTGCAAACAGGGCACGAAACTCGGTCATACATTTTGTTCTTCCGCCCAGGTTCTGCTCTATAGCATTTGAAAGCCTTCCGCCCTTTTTGTCCCAGTCTGTAAGAATAACGACTTTATCATATTCGGATGCTATCATATCGCAAAAGTCTACAATTTTTTTTCCGGAATGAATGGTTAAAATTTTGCCTTTTATACCAAGCCGACGGAGGGCATCCACATCCTTCTCTCCTTCCACGATAATGGGTATGGATTCATTTAACACCTTCAGATGGTTGATTGTTTCTTCAATCTCTTTAAGAGATTCCTCATAATTCATTTTCCAATTTTTTTATAACAATCTCTTTTTTTTCGTTAAGGAACAAACCCTTCTCGCTGCTTTTGTGGCCGTATGCAATATACACTTCATCGCCTTTCAGCCCAAAAAAATTTCTTGCCATGTCCATTATTTCTTTATTCGCCTTTCCATGTATGGGCTGGGCAACTGTTTCTACCACAATGCATTCCCTCCATTCATCATGTCCTGCGGGAAATTTTTGCTTATCACTGCCCGTTTTGACTTTTAGTTTAATGATTACCCCGCCTTCTGTTTCTTTTATCGCTTTTTCTATTCCTTTCATTTCATCCATGTGGAGAGGGAATAAATCCCCCTTCCATCAAATATTTTGTCTGCTCCCTCGCCTTCTTTATTATTTCTTCTGCCCTTTCGTACAGCTCCTGCCTGCTCAATTTTTTTCTTGCAATTCCCTGTTCTATTGCCTTCATGCCAACAGCCATTGCTTCATATGGAAACACTTCCCAGTCATCCATCGTGGGAACAATGTAGTTTTCACTCAAACCTTTTTTCTCTGCCACCTCCGCTATGGCGTATGCCGCTGCTATATGCATTTCATCGGTAATTGTTTTTGCCATTACATCCAGCGTGCCTCTGAATATTCCCGGAAAGCCAAGGCTGTTGTTTACCTGATTTAGAAAATCGCTCCTGCCCGTTCCGAAAATTCTGACCCCTGCTTCTTTTGCTTCCCAGGGCCATATCTCGGGGATGGGATTGGCTGCAGCTATCATGACAGCATCATCATTCATCTCTGCTACCCATTCTTTTTTTATCGTTCCAGGGCCTGGCTTCGATGCAGCTATGCATATATCCGCTCCTTTCAATGATTCGGGTATGCCCCCTTCTCTTCCCTCCCCATTTGTTTTCATTGCTATGTCATATTTATACGGATTTTTTTTTCTTAGGTCTTCAATATCTTGCCTACCTGGGTGGAGTATTCCCTTAGAATCAACCGCACGTATGTTTTTGGCGGGCACTCCTGCCTTTATCAGGGTGCGAATCAAGCAAGTGTTGGCAGCACCGACACCCACTATCGAAAATAATGTCTCGTCCATCTTCTTTCCGACAATTTTTAAGCCATTGACAATAGCAGCCAATGTTATTGCCGCCGTACCCTGCTGGTCGTCATGCCATACGGGAATTTCAACCTCCTTTCTGAGTCTGTCAAGAATGTAAAAGCATTTAGGGGAGGATATATCCTCGAGATTTATTCCTCCAAAAGTGGGCGTAATCCACTTTACCGCCTGTATAAACTCATCAGGGTCTTTTGTATTAATCATTACAGGGAATGCATCGACACCTCCGAGGTATTTGAAAAGCAATGCCTTTCCTTCCATAACGGGCAGTCCCGCATGAGGGCCTATGTCCCCCAGTCCAAGAACGCGTGTTCCGTCACTTACAACGGCTACGAAATTTGCTTTGTTGGTATGCTCAAAAACTTTCTCGGGATTTTTTGCGATGTCCCTGCAGGGCTCGGCAACACCAGGCGTATACCATATCCCAAAATCGTTAAGGTCGCGTATGCAGCATTTTGGAGAAATTTGCACTTTGCCCTTGTAAAACGGATGAAGTTTCATTGCATCTTTACCCGGCTTTTTCGCCTTTTCAATCAGCTCTTCTTTAATCAATCTCTCTGCCCTATCCGCCATTTTAATCCCTGGATGGCAATGAAAAACGTGTATATACATCTTTAGCCAATATGAGATATAAATCAGTCGAGATGATGTATGAACCTCTTTTCTAGCCAACCGCCCATTGTGCCCCTTTTAATTTCTTTTTTTCGGATATCTGGTCAACTTGTTGAGAAGAACTATTTAACAAAGTATAAAACAATATTGTTGTTTGTCCAACAAGCGAAAAACTGGCAAGAATTAGTTATTTTTTGTTAAACTCTTCCCACTTTTCTTTAGATACTCTGGAAAGAATTTTAATAATTTCATCATATATTTTTTTAGTCCCAAGATGATTCCACATTTCAGCCCCAATTAACACTTGTTTTTCCATATCCATAATGGATTTAATACTACTTTGTTAGTTGATGGACGTTTCTCCGAAAATTGAGAAGTATACGCCAGCTCTTTAGTCAAAATACGTGCAATCTGCTGGTTTGTCGAGCACAAAAATCATCGAACGGCACTGTTT
>JAYEJS010000107.1 GCA_034660695.1 Candidatus Thermoplasmatota archaeon
TTGACGATATCCAGAAGGATGTAACCCGGTTTATTGGGGATGAGAGGAATGGTGCTTTGCAGGTGGATGAATGTGGCTTTCCCAAGCAGGGAGAGCATTCAGTTGGTGTAAAACGTCAGCATTGTGGCCGTCTGGGCAAGATTGCCAACTGTCAGGTGGGCGTGTTTCTTGGCTACACCAAGGGGCCATATAGGACCTTGATCGATGAGCGTCTCTACCTTCCGAGAGCGTGGGCTGACGATGAGAACCGTCGAGAGGAGTGTGGGGTACCGGAAGACGTTGCATTTAAGAAAAAGACCGAGCTGGCATGGGAGATGATTCTTCACGCTAAAAGAAACGACGTTCCCTTTGGATGGATTGGCATGGATTCACTTTACGGAAGAGACGCATGGCTGAGAGGCCAGATTGACGGCGAGGGACTAACCTATGTCGCAGATATTCCCTGCAACACCCGAGTCTGGCTTACCCGTCCCCAGACCGGAGTACCAGCCCGAAAGGGAAATCGAGGCCCCGCTCCCACCAAAGAACGAGTGGTAGCAGGTGAGCCACAACCCGTGGAAGTGAGAACACTGAAGGACCAGCTCGGTGACGAGCAATGGGAAAAGGTGTTCGTACGCGATACCGAACGGAGAGAACTGTGGGCACAGATGGCATGTCTCCGTGTGTATCCCGTGGTTGACGGGCTTCCCGGTGACGAACTATGGCTAATCATCCGGAAGGACCTTGATAAGGAACGGGTGAAATACCAGTTGTGTAATGCATCGGCAGATACCAGCCTTGACAGGCTGGCCGCGATGTCTGCCAGCCGATACTGGATCAAACGGGCGTTTGAGGACGGGAAAGGCATCGCTGGCCTCGCCGATTACCAGGTGAGGGGGTGGACTGGCTGGCATCATCATATGACGATGACCTTGCTGGCGATGCTGGTATTGCTCCTGTTGGCTCTAGACATGGGAGAAAAAGCGGAGTTTTTAACCGTTCAAGATGTAAAAGAGATTCTTGAGGAAATCCTGCCCAAAAGAGAAATCACAGATGAAGAGCTGCTTCGTCTCATCCTGGAAAAGCACAAACGACGGGAATCAGCCCGGCGATCACATCACCGAAGAAACCAATAGCACATTCAAACCAAGACCACTGGAGAGATATACCTTCTTTTGAGCGGTAGCTTTCCCCCTTACCTTCAACATATACCCCGAAACGTCGATTTTGAGGAAGGACATCGTGATGAGGGCATGGCTTGTGGATTTTGGATCACCTGACGCCGCTTACCACCGACAATAATGAGGGTGACACAGGAAAAATGTGGAGAGAAAATTCTCTAATGTGACAAAGTCAAATTATTTAAATACCTTCAATTTTATAGACTGATACCATGAAAAAGAAATTTGCTTTTGCCGTTGTTTTTCTTTTATTTCTTACATTTACGGAAATAACTAGCACGAGCAATGTCCAGGGAAAAACGATATATGTCGGCGGAGCCGGTCAAGGAAATTATACAAGCATTCAAGATGCCGTCAATAATGCAAGCGATGGCGATGAAATTTATATATTTCCCGGATTTTATCACGAGCATGTTGTCATAAATAAATCAGTCTCCCTGATCGGAAAATCAGAAAATTCCACGGTAGTTGATGCGGATTTCACCGGCAATGCAATTGAAATACTGTCCAGCAGCGTAAAAATCTCAAACCTTACTGTAAGGAATGGCGGCGGCGAGAAAGAAAATGCATTGATAAAAGTATCCTCTGATGGAAATGAAATCAAAAATTGTACGTTGCATACGTGCAGGAACGGCATACTATTGAAGGGAAACGGAAATTGTATCAGTGGGTGTACAATCCATGAAAATGGAAATGGTGTTGAAATACAATCAGATGAAAATGATGTGGGCAACTGCATCCTATACAAAAACGGCATGGGCATCGAATTTTATAATGCATATAAAAATGTAATTTCAAAATGCATATTTCATACCAACGGGATAGGCGTGTATATGGAAAACTCATCAGGTAACGTAATAAATGGTTGTGACATATACAAAAATAGCGGCAATGAGGGTGGAATATTTTTTATTAACTCAGACGCAAACATCATAACCAATTCTTCTGTAAACCATAATGTATGGTCTGTAAGGCTTGTAAACTGTAATGAAAATGAGATAAGCAAATGCGAAATAAGTGAAAGTCGATTTGGAATAAAGATTGAGCAATGCCGTGGAAATGAAATCTATGGTTGCAACATAACCCGCAACAGATACGGCATCTATATTGAAAAATGCAGTATGGACAAAATTAATTTTAACAATATTGCCGACAACCATATGTATGGGCTATACGCAAAGTTTGGAATTGAAAATGCAAAGCATAACTGGTGGGGCTCCGCATCTGGCCCGGGATTGCTAGGGGATAGAATTTCGCCGGTATTCAGCAAAGTTTCTTACATGCCCTGGCTTTTGCAGCCCATACCTTTTGAAAAAAAATTTGTGGGAAATGGGGAAATGCTCAGCCAGTGCAATTGTCATTGTATTTCAGATGCAAGGGAAGGAACAAACGGCAGTACACGCATGGGAGACTGGGACCCCCTCGTGGATTTAAAATTAAAAGTGAATATTTTGAGGGTTAGAAACATCGATCTTGAGAACAAAAGTGTATTTTCAGTCGTGGGCATAGATGGAAGAGAAAATGCAAGCGATGTGATGAAGGGTATGGACATTTCCCCGGGGTGGAAAGCAATGCAGGATGTCCCTGATGACAAAGAAAATATTCCCGTTGTTATATATTTATTTGAGAAAAGGCTATTTAAAAAAGAGATAATTAAAGTCGGTCTGGTTTATAACATGGAGCGTGGAGAATGGTATGGGGATGATTACGTCGGCGATGAAGACGGATGTGGCCATATTACGGAAAACGGTTACGAGGTGTGGTTTGACATATCATTCAATGATTATGATGGAGATGGTCTCACTTATTGGGAAGAGACAAACGTTTACCATACCGACCCTGAAATAAATGATACCGGCAGTGATTCTGATAATGATGGGTTGCCGATGGAATGGGAGGATAAATGGGGATATAATCCGTTTGTAGCGGAAAATCATTCAGTTATGGATCCCGATGACGATGGATTAACAAACTTTCAGGAATGGCAATTGTCACAATGGCTTTCAGATCCTTTCAGGCAGGATATTTTCATAGAAGTAGACTATATGGCGGGCAAGAACGGAAGGAAGCCGTATATTCTTCCGGAAAAATCGAAGCAGATGCTCTATTCCTCTTTTACAAAGCACAATATCGTGATGCACGTTGATGATGGCTGCATGGGCGGCGGGGAGGAAATACCCTATAAAGAAAAAATAACATACAAAGAAAGCGAAGAGATATACTGGAAATATTTTCTGCACGGTAATATGCTAAACCCAAGAAAAGGCATATTCCATTATGCGATATTATGTTCCTACGGTGCCACAACGAGAGGAGGTTATTCATTCCAGGGTCTTGACAACCTGGACACATTTGTTCTTGCCGTACAGTATATTCGTGATTGGAGATTAAAAGAAAGTGAAAGAATGCTTTCTACGGCGAGCCTTTTCATGCATGAACTGGGACATAACCTTGGTTTATTTGAATATACTTTCAGCGGTATTGATAATGAAAGTTGCAATACTCCCTGGCATGTTGGATGGTATGTATACGAAGACTATAAAAGTTGTTTGAACTACAGATATTCCTTTTCCCTAGTGGATTATTCAGATGGCAGCCACAAAAAAAACGACTATGATGATTGGAGCAATATAGACCTTACATTTTTTAAAAATTCCAGGTACTATATCTAAAACCCTGACTTAAGAGAATATTTGGCATATATTGGCCCGAAGAAGATGTAAACCATTATGCCTGCCAGTAAAAGAAAACAACTGTAATCTTTTCCAGAAATAGCTGCTAAAAGAATGAGAACAACCGCAGGCACGGAAAGCAAACCCTCAATTTTTGGATAAGGTATGTTTGATATCATTATGATGGAAAGGCCTATCAATGTCACCAAAACACCCCACCATGGCAAGGAAAGACAGCACATTGTTACCACGGTTATCGCTGCAGCAGGGGTTGTCAGCCCGATAAAATATCTTTCATTTCCTATGTGGTATCTTATAAGGTGGAGCATGCCACCCAATAGAAACAATCCGCAGGAAAATAAGATGAAAATGTCTTTTATTGTAACATTGAATGAAGCATTGTACGTACTATAAACGATAACAAGCGGGGCTGCGCAGAAAGAAATCATATCAGAAAATTCATCCATATACTTTCCAATATCACCGCTAAGTTTTCTGAATTTTCTTGCCACCGCTCCGTCCATGCCATCTGCCAGTACCGCCAGCAAAATAAAAGAGAATGCCCACCTTGTTTCTCCTGATAGCACAAGGAAGATGGAGAATAATCCCAGCAGTCCATTCACGATGGTGAACGAATCTGCAAAGGAAAGCATCGATACAATTCCTTTCTTTTCCATATGCACCTCATAAAAGTGCCGCGGGGGGGGCTTGAACCCCCGACTTCCAGATCTTCAGTCTGGCGCTCTCCCAAACTGAGCTACCGCGGCTTCATAATATTCTTTTCAATTCATTTATTTTTGCCCCTAATTCATCCAGCAAATCCTTGAATTTCATTATAAATTTGTATGATTTATCAGTTGCTATAGCCCCTCTCGGTGACGGTCTTATGAGTCCTTCCTCCTCAAGTATCCGGAGTGAATACCGTACCTTATGTTGCGGAAACTTAGTAACTTCTGATAGTTTTATTATCCCAACAGGTCCTTTATCCAGTATAATCTTGAGTATTTTTATGTGTCTTTCCAGCAAACACAATTCCATTTTTAATTTATCATAAATGATATTTCCATCTGTATCGCATTCATTATTATATGACATTTATCTCAAGAAGTAAATGCATTTGTATACAAAAACCTTGCTGTTGGTTGACATAACTCAAGCTGTCTGCAGTTTTTCAATTTCTATCCTGCACGGAGTCGGAAGTTTTGATATTGCCCTTTTCAAAGCGACTTTTGCATTTTCCACATTGCCTTCGGTAGTACTTATAGTGATTATCTTCTGACCTGGTTGCACCCTCGCTGCGGTTCCCACCGGTTTGCCATAAGCGCTTCTCATACCCTGTGATACTCTGTCGGCACCTGCACCCGTTGCCTGCTTATTCTCCCTCACAACCACATGAGGATATACCCTTATTTTCATATGGTAATTCATTCTTCCCGCTTTCTTGGAGATATACCTATTTGCTGCGATACGTGCTGCTTCGAGAGCGCGGTGTAGTATCTGGCATTGTTCCTCGGCAAGGATTGAAAGGGAAACCGGAAAATCTCCATTTTGATTACCGAGATCAAACTGCGTTATGCGAAGGCCGGGCACGCCACCCATGTACTTCTTCCTTGTCGTGGGACGCCCCCTTATTTCTCTGTACATTCTTGCTGGTTTTCTTGACATGATACCACCGCTACATTGCATTTCTGTTTATAAAATTACTGGTGTAATTTCGGGTAATCCCCAATAAATTTGTTGAAGATTTAAATAGTAGGGGATAATTGCCTCTTAGCAGAAGAACATGCTAGGAGGGAAAAGATGGAAAAAAAGAAAGGTAAAAAATGCCTAAAAGATAGGCATGGAAATGTGGTAACCTGTCAAAATCCAGAATGCAAGGCTTACC
>JAYEJS010000108.1 GCA_034660695.1 Candidatus Thermoplasmatota archaeon
TAATTACAACCATGTTCTGGTTGGGCTTGGGACTATGTATCCAACTGGAACGTAGTAAAAAGTATTGTGGAGTGATTCATCTCTGGGCTGAAGCCCAGAGGATTCTCACTCCATTTTGACTAAAAAGTATAACCCAAATTCTAATAAACCCTGTTTTGTTTACTATAGGATGTTTCAAAAACATTATTCCGGAAAAAATTGCCTTCTGCCAATCGGGCATGAATATTTTGAGGTGTATGTAAAATGAAGGCTAAATTTGATTATGTTATAGAAAAAGTAACCAAATTGGAAAATGGCGAGGTAGAAATTCTTGCAACAGGAGTTTCTTCTGAAAATATTGCAACAGCCGTAAATTCCGATATGGAAATGTTGATGAGAAGCATACCTCCCCAAATGCGGGAATTGATGAATCAGCAGCAGAAAATGTTTCAGGAGATGCAAAAACCGATGATAAAATTTCGCATCACTGGAGAGGAGTATAGCCAAGGAAGATGGAAAGTCGGCGATATGATAGAGGTTGCCATTACCGAGAGAGAAATATAACCCATTCAATCTCACTCTTTACTCAATCCATTTTATGACACCTGCAGTCGGTTTTCTTAGAGACGGCCTGGGCACATTTTCTGTATATCCGAAGATAAGAAAAGACGTGATGTGGTAGTCGTCCGGTATTCCGATTTCGTCCATAATTTCTTTATTTGCTTCCAAAAATTTTGCAAATCCGATCCAGCAACTTCCTATGCCCAATGACCTGGCTGCAAGCATCATGTTTTGTGCGGCACATGAGCACGATTCATCATTAAACAATTTATCTTCTGTTATAATGAAAATGACAGCAGGAGCATTATAACATATCAAATCATTTTTAGATGAGGCCACGGCATTTAAAAAAAGTAAAGTCTGTCTGTCATTCAACTCTCTGAATTTCCTTTTCCATTTCCACTTTTGTTTTAATATTTTTTCTATCTGTTTTTTTATTTCTTCGGATAAATGTCCTATAAATTTACGGTTTGTTACAACAATGAATTTCCACGGCTGCCTATTTTCTGCAGAGGGGGCATATCTTCCCGCTGAAATAATTTCATCAATAATCTCTTTCGGCAATTCTTTATCCAAGTAATTTCGTATGCTCCTCCTTTCCTTTATGCACTTAATTACTTTATTTCCCATAAATTAAAATAGCAATGGAAATAAAAAACTGCCTATAAACCCCGATTAAACATTTTTCGGATTTCTCCAACTGCAAGTTTTATTTATTAGGCCGGGGATACTGCGTGGTCTGTAGCGTAGCGTAAGACCTGCAGATGAGAGGCCCACTTTTTTAGCTTGTCAGCCATTACATTTCTGTCGTGTTGGAGGAGTCAAGTGATTATCTTAGAATGGTCTTGTTTTTCACCTGCGACGGAGCGCGGCATTCCCTTGACGGACAGTATTGAAGGAATGTATGTATTGGAGGCAATTGCTTCAGTAGATACAACGACAAAATACGGTATGCAGAAAAGTGTTGAAGCATCTTTTACATTCCAATATCTCTTTATATCCGAAAAAGTTTACTTGTCTATAAAATGTCAGAAATCGAAAAATTAAAGGGGATATGCACCGAGATTGCAGATGAAATAGAAGCCAAAGTAAAAGAAGAAAGAAAAAAAAATTTTGCATGTTTTGGGAAAGAAATCCGCATGGGGGCAGACGGTACGCACACCCAATACATAGATAAAATTGCGGAAGATATTGCGTTGAATGTCGTAGATAAAAAGATGAATATTCTTTCAGAGGAGGCAGGATTTATCGACTATGGAATGGAATACACGATTGTTATAGACCCCATAGACGGCACCAGAAACGCCGTACATGATATACCGTTCTACTGCACATCTATGGCAATAGGTAAGAGCAACCTAAGAAGTATTGAATATGCACTGGTGAGAAATATCCCTGCCGGTGACACATACGTTGCCGAAAAAGGAAAAGGGGCATTTCTAAATGGAAAAAAGATAAAAGTTGATACAGCACTCACTGACCCGATATTTTCTCTCGTGCTGGGCAAGTCCGGAGACGAGAAGACGTGGAAAGCTGTCAACATATACAGCATAAGATCTCTGGGTGCCGCCGCCCTCGAGATGTGCCTCGTTGCTTCCGGTTCAATAAATGCCTATTTTGAGGGGAAAGAACATTTGCGCGTTACTGATTTTGCCGCTTCGACCCTCATTGTCAGGGAGGCAGGAGGAAAGGTCTTTGATGCCAAGGGGAATATACTAGATGCAGGATTTGATCTGGAGAAAAGGAGCAGTGTTCTTGCGGTATCCTGTGAAAAAATTTTGGAGGAGCTAATATGATATGGGGCCTGGTCTGTAAACCTTCAAAGCAGTCGTTTTCCATTGCCGATAAAATATATCCCATGCTTGGTGATGCCATGCTTGAAAAGAAGGTTGCCGCCCATCTATCACAGCCCGGTCATTCAATAAAAGAGATAGGGAAAAAAACAGATAAGATTGTGGTTATCGGAGGGGATGGCACCATTCTCATGACCATGAAGTATACAACAAAGCCGGTGTTTACAATAAATACGGGCGCGGTTGGATTTCTGGCAGAGGTTGAAGCGAATGATGCAGTAAAAGGCATGAAAAAAGTTCTTGACGGAAAATGTTTTGTAGAGGAGAGAATAAGGATTAAAACTTTGCTGAACGGAGAAAGGCTGCCAGATGCAACCAATGAAGTAACTGTCCACGTATCCAACATCGGAAAAATTCTTTCCATATCGCTATTTGTAAACGGAACAGTTACAGAAGAAATAAACGGAGATGGTATAATAATTGCTACACCCACCGGCTCAACGAGTTATGTTCTCTCAGTCGGGGGGCCGATAGTGGATCCCTCCCTCAAGACATTTATAGCTGCCCCAATATCTCCTTTCAGGCATATATCTGCGCCTCTTGTCATTCCTGCCGATAAAAAATTAAATGTTAAAGTTACAGGAGAAAAGAAGGCGAGGGTCGTAATAGACGGAATTCGTGCAGGAACACTCTCAAAAAAAGATGAGATGGTTTTATCTCTGTCAGATAAGCAGTCGTCTTTTATCCGCCTGGAAGACAATTTTTATGATAAGATTTATAAAAAAATCTCCTTCAGAGTAAAGAGGCCTGAAAATGGGAAGAATATGGGGAATTGAGAGAAGCTGTATAGACCTTATAAAAGAGAGTGCCAGGTCTGTGTACCCAAAAGAGTTTGCAGGTTTGCTGTCAGTCGGTGAAGACAAAGGCATAATATCAGAAGTAGTTCTTCTGCCCGGCACAATATCCGGTGATTCACATGCGATATTCCAGCTGCATATGGCTCCCGTTGATTATTCTATTGTGGGTACTGTCCACTCACACCCTTCCCCATATCCAACACCATCGGATGCCGATTTGCATCTCTTTGAAAAATATGGAAAAGTCCACATCATTGTGGCGAGGCCGTATGATGACAATTCATGGAAGGCATATAATTTTAAGGGGAAAGATATAAAACTCGAGGTGGTAGAGTGATGAAAGAAAAAATTTTTGATGAATTGAAAAAAATTGGTTCAATGGATTTAACTTTTTCATCAGGGCGCATCCTGGGCTCCATGTGTACCAGGCCTAATCCAGTAGCTGTTAAAGCATATCGCATGTTCATCGAGACAAATTTAGGAGATCCTGGATTGTTTCCGGGAACATTGGAGATAGAAAACAAAGTCATAAAAATGATCGGTAAAATGCTTCACGCCACCGGAAGCTTTGGAGGAATAATGACTTCCGGCGGTACCGAATCAAATCTGACGGCTTTATGGATTTTTAAAAAGATGAGCAAAAAGAGGGAAGTTATTGTGCCAGAATATGCTCACTTTTCATTTAAAAAGGCATCATCGCTAATGGGAATAAGGATAAAGACTCTGCCCTCAAAAGATTATGTGGCAGATGCGGGCAAGCTGAAAAGTATGATGAACAGAAATACTGCATGTATCGTTGGTATTGCCGGAACAACTAACCTTGGACTCATTGACCCCATAGAGGAAATGAGCGAAATATGTGAGAAAAAGGATGTTTATTTTCATGTTGATGCCGCATTTGGGGGATTTGCCATTCCATTCCTGCGCGAGATGGGTTACACCCAAAAAAAATTTGATTTTGAATTGGACGGAGTGAGCAGCATATCAGTCGATCCCCACAAAATGGGTATGTCCGTAATACCGTCGGGCGTTCTTTTGCTGAAAGAGCGAAAATGGTTTGATGCCATATCAGTCGAACCCACCTGTACCCATACAAAAAAGCAGATGTCCTTATTGGGGACGAGGCCCGGGGCTTCTGCGGCTGCCACCTATGCTGTCATGAAATACCTGGGAAAGGATGGATATCTAAAAGTGGTGAAAAAATGCATGGATACAACTTTTTATGCCGCAAAAAAGCTTAAAGCATCGGGATTTGGGCTGGTGGTGGAGCCTGAAACCAATGTGGTTGGCATAAAGGTTGAGCATGCCGGGAGGGTTGCAAAAAAATTGTCTGAAATAGGGTGGAAAGTAGGCATGGATGAGAAAAACAGATTCATAAGGATCGTATTCATGCCCCATGTGAAAAAGAAATTAATAGGCGAATTTGTTACAGATTTCAAGTCGGTGGTTTCATGAGCAAAATTGAGGAATCTCTGAGAAATGCCCCCATAATAAAAAAGGGGGATTATAAATATGTCGTTCATCCGATTACTGATGGGATACCCTGCATAAAGCCGTCCTTGCTTGAAGAAGTTGTTGATAATATAAAAGACGGGATGCCAAAATGCGATAAAATTGTCACCATGGAAGCAATGGGAATTCCGATTGCCGCAGCCCTGTCTCTAAAGACAGGCATACCTTTTACGATAATACGAAAAAGAAGTTACGGCCTTCCCGGGGAGGTATCGGTACGGCAGGTTACGGGCTATTCCTCTTCAAATCTTTTTATAAACGGCATAGGCAAAGGAGAGGATATCGTCATTGTAGATGATGTGATAAGTACGGGAGGTACTCTGTCTGCAGTCGTTTCTGCCCTCAAAAAAATGGATGTCAACATAAAAAAAATTTTCATAGCCATAAACAAGGGCAATATCAAGGAAGTGGAAAGGAACATCGGCATGAGTATAAATACCATTGTTGATATTGAAGTAAATGATAAAGTCAAAATTAAATAGCATTGATTTCAAAAAATTGGGCGGTATTGCCGAAGGGTGCAGAAGAGTGCTTATAAAGCTACCAGATGGGCTTTACTATCTTGCCACAGAAATTTCAGATTTCCTTTCCTCAACGGGCACAGAGGCAATAATATCTGCAAACACCTGTTACGGAGCATGCGATTTTTGCGACGACATAGATGGCATGAATATTGATAAGATAATCTATATCGGCGAGGCTGAAATGCCCCATCTCATGAAAAAATATCCTGTACAGACGTCTTTTCTGGAAGTGCATTCAAAATTTGACGTAGCCGATACGGTAAAAAAAGCGGTTCCTCTTCTTGATGGCAATAAAATAGGGATTGTAAGCATAACCCCATATATTCGGCAAATAGGCACATGCATAAAAATTCTGGAAAAAGAAGGTTTTATGCCCCTGGTGGGCAGAAGAAGCAGGCGAACAGCATACGACGGACAGATACTCGGCTGTGATTTAACAGCAGGTACATCAATATCTGGGCAGGTCGACTCTTTTCTGTATGCTGGTGATGGATATTTTCATCCTCTGGGGCTTTCAATAGCAACAAAAAAACCGGTAATTACTGCCGACCCGTCACGAGGCAAAGCAAGCAAGAAGGAAATCGAGGAAATGAAAAAAAAGATAATGAATCAGAGGTATGCACTCATTTCAAAAGCAATGGACAAAAAAAATGTCGGGATATTGATTGGAGAAAAACTCGGGCAGAAAAGAATCAAACTTGCAAATATCCTAAAAAAACTGGCGGAAAGAAAGGGGTTAAAATCCTATCTCATTTCTTCAAATAATTTTTCCCCATACAGGCTAGATTATATGGACCTGGATTTTTATGTTTCAACATCATGTCCGAGAATAGCCATGGACGATTCAATCAGTTATAAAAAACCGATTTTAACTCCCATAGAATTTGAAATTTTGATTGGAGATAGAAAATGGAGTGATTACGAATTCGATCAGATTCTTTAGAGATTTATACAGAATATATTCATGAGTTCGTCTTCTCCAGAATTTCCTGCCATGTCATATGCAGTTACGGTCAAATCGCATTTTCCCATGGGAGTATTCCACTCAAATCTGTATGGGGTATCGTATAAAACTTTTGTAGTGTCGCCCGCATCAATTTCCACGCGATCTATTTCAGAGAGACCATCACTGGCTGATATCCCTATAGTTATTTTTCCGATAATTACTGTATTATATGGAAGAGGAATAAGTGATATTGGTACAGAGGGAAGTATCTCTCTTCCCGCTATATTCAGGTAAAGGTAACCGCTTTTCGGCCTGTTGATCGTAACGCTCGGAGGTGTTGTGTCTATCGTAAAATTACCCGACATCGCCCATCCGGTATTGCCGGCATCGTCCGTCGCATTTATTCTTAAGACATAAGTGCCTTCCTCCCAGTCCCCAATTCCGTAAGGGGTATATCCATTATTTGCGTATCTTTCCACAATGTTGTTCCATGTGTATCCCCCGTCATGGCTGTATGATATCCATATTGTTCCATCAAGATTCTTGTCAATGTCATCAGATGCGTTCCAGAAGATATCAAGGTTTTTCCCGCCCCCGAGTACTTCTCCCCCTCTGGGCTGGTCTATGACTATTGTGGGGGGCATATTATCCAGTATAAATGATTGAGATGTGCCATTTCCGATATTGCCGGCTTCATCAACAGCAGAAATCTTTAGTGTATAGTGGCCATCTTCGAAAGAAAACGTATTCCACTCATATTCGCCCGTATTGTTTAGTCCGGAGGCAATCTCTACACTCTCATTCTCTCGAACAAAGTATATAGAAATGCTGCCGTTCAAATCAGGGTCCACATTATCTGATGCATTCCATTTAATATCAACAATTCCTTTCACGTATTCCTCGGTTGGAGCCAGAATTATAACAGATGGAGCCGTTTTGTCTATTTTTATATTCGTGGATTTTGTCGTTTCGTGGCCAGCATAATCCCTTGCAGAAAAAGTGAATGTATGATTTCCTTCAGTGGGTATAAGGAAATACCCTGAATAATCCCTCCATATATCCTGGTTTATCTTATAGCATATGCTTTCCACACCAGATGCATTATCATCTGCTGAAAGTGTAACCTCAACATTTCCAGTGTACCAGCCGTTATTACCATCAGGCGTTTCAGGCTGCAGATAGCAGTCGATATAGGGCGATGTTTTGTCAATATTTACAACAGCCGACTTCATACTCTCTTTATTTCCGACAGTATCAACCGAATAATAGTCTACGGTGTGTGAACCATCTGCAGATATTACAAAAGAGTTATTATACTGAATCCATGAACCGCCTCCTATGCAGTAAAGAGTATAATTGATTCTGGAGCCGTTATCAATTGCCGTAAGATTTACGGTTACATTGCTCACATACCAGCCGTTATTGCCAGCAGTCCCATTTGCAGTGCAGGTTGTAAAGGGTGGAATGCGGTCCACCGGAGTTATGAACGGATATCTGTCTGAATTGCTTCCGCCAGGAATGCTGTAGGGGGTGTCTATTATTCCGTCGCTGTTATTATCATATGCCCCTTCACTTGGCTCATCGAAGTCGTCCCAGTAATTGCCCCCCGAGGGATAGCCGTTGTCCCAGGTGTTGACACCTTCATCCATAGCATTTATATTATTTTCAATTAAGTTGTTATGGAAAAAAATGTTATTATTACTTGAAGAGCTAATATCTACACCTTTGTTATTGTTGTAGCTGGCATTATTTGAACTGATATTATTTTCCGAGATGATATTAAAACTTGAGTAAGTAATGCTAATGCCGTCATCTGCATTTGAACTGATATTATTTCTAAAAATTTCATTTTCATCTGCATAATAAAGATATAATCCAAATCCATTGTTTGAAATGTTGTTATTTATAATATCATTATTGTCACTGGAAGAAAAAATCATTATTCCGTCTGCGTTTCTCCATACAAGATTATTAATAAGTGTATTATTCGCTGAATTTGTCAGACTGATTCCATCATCCATGTTATCAAAGATACTACAGTTACCAATGTTGTTACTTGAAGAAGTAGAAACCCTTATACCCACTCCATTTGAACTGATATCATTATCAACAATGGTGTTATTGTTTGAATGATTTAACATTATGCCGCTATTGCTGTTGTTTGAAATGTTGCAGTTGGAAATTGTGTTGTTGCCCGAGGATACAACAATTCCATTACTTCCGTTTCTTATTGTAAACTTACTTATATTCACCTGATCGGCAGTAACATTGACAACATCTCCTGTTCCATTGCTGTCAATAACTGTTGCATCTCTATTTTCCCCGATAAGGTTTATCGGTTTGTTTACAATAACATTTTCATAATATATTCCGTTGAAAACAAATATGGTGTCGCCATCGCTTGCGTTATCGATAGCTGATTGAATGGTTGTGTAATCGCCTGACCCGTCGGCATAAACATATATCGTGCTGCCAGTTCCAGGTCCGTCAGCTGTTGCGAACGTGATGGATAAAGCAGCCACTACCAGAACAGATATGATAAAAAGCCCTTGCGATACTCTTTTATCATTCATTTTTCCACCGTTTGCCTATTTTATGGTAAAACGAGTAGTCTTTTAAAATGTTTGCTGTCTATCAGCCAGCAAATTATTGTAACAAAAGCATTATATATCCCCTTTATTCTTTAGAACGCATGAAAATACTGCTTGTCTATCCCAAACTCGAGCACGGAGTTACAACCTATGAGGATAGTAAAACCCCGTTTTCGAAACTTTTTGGGAATCCCTCTTTGACACTTCCACAGGTGGCTGCTGTTACCCCTCCAAAGCATGATGTCAGGATAATAGACGAAAATTTTGAGAAAGTTGATTTCGATGGCGGATACGACCTTGTTGGAATAAGCGTGCTTACCATGACTACCCCATATGCATACAAAATGGCGGATAAATTCAGGGAGAATGGTGTAAAAGTTGTCCTTGGCGGTTACCATCCGACAGCTATGCCCGAGGAGGCAAAACAGCATGCGGATAGCGTAGTTATGGGGGAGGCGGAGCTGAGCTGGCCCCAGCTGCTTGAGGATATGAAAAAAGGCAAGCTCAAACCCTTTTACAGCATCCAACGGATTGATGCCGAAAAAATCCCCGAACCCAGAATGGATTTGATAAAACATCAGCCGTTGACCGGATGTATTCAGATGTCCCGCGGCTGCCCAAATGCCTGCGAGTTCTGCTCCACGTCTGCATTCCTGGGCAGGAAGGTGAGAAAGAGGCCATTGAAGGCAGTAATAGAAGAAATGAAGAAGATTCCGAACAAGCTGATAATATTCAGGGATGCATCCCTCACCACGATTCCTAATTATAGCAGAGCTCTCTTCAAGGAAATGATACGGCAAAAAGTTAACAAAAAATGGATTGCAAACGGGAACATAAACCTGCTTGGCAGGGACGAGGAATTTCTTGAACTTGCGAGAAAGGCAGGATGTATTGCCTGGTTTGTAGGTATAGAATCCATATCCCCTGCAAGCTTGAAAGAAGCGCACAAAGTTTCGAACAAGGCAAGCGAATATGAGAAATCAATAAATGTCATAAGGAAACACGGGATATCAATTGTTGCAGGCATCATTTTTGGATTTGACGGCGATACCCCGGATATATTTGATAAAACGCTTGAGGCAATGCTTGAATGGGATATAGATGCAGGAGAATTCAATATTCTGACCCCCTATCCCGGCACACCATTGTACAACAGGCTGGACAGTGAGGAAAGAATATTCTCCAAGGACTGGTCAAAATATACTCAATCAAATGTAGTTTATTACCCAAAAAATATGACGCCGGAGGAACTGATGGAAGGAACAAGAAGGGTCATAAAGGGTTACTATACAATGACTCAGCTACTGAAAAGAACATATGGAAATATTAAATTATCAAAACTGTCACCCACATCTTTTGTATTGCCATCCATAAACTTTGCCATGAGGAGATATTATTTTAGGGAATTCTTTTCATGATTTGTCGGGAAAGTAAATAAATATCGGCTATATTCACTCTCGTGAAGAAAGGAAAGACGGTTACTATAAAAAATTGCCGTATTTATCTGGTAGGGATAATCCACGGGCTGGAAAGGGAAGGCGATAGAGTAAAAAATGCATTTGAGATGATTCAGCCCGACTGTTTTGCTTTGGGTGTACCAGAGGAGGATATTGTCACCATAAAAAAATTCGTCAGAGATAACATAGAATTTGATATGTCACCAGAACAGGCGCGTTTTTTTGAGTGTTTATCACGCTATGGAAAAGTGAGTATTCCTCCATCAGATTTAGTAGTTTCACACAAATTATCTGTTAAGGAAGATATACCACTGGAGGCACTGGATATTGACGACGAACATTATGCAGATATTTTCGCAAAAAACGTTTCTCTCATCAGTTTTATATGGAATTCGAAAAAAAATAAGGAATTAAGGAAAAAAAAGTTTACCGCAGGCACTGCCGAGGAATTCGTTGAGGAATGGGAACGAAATTTCAATTCCACAAAACCTTTCAAGGCGATAGAAAAAGCGAGAGAGAGAAATATGGCATCCCGTCTTTTTGACCTTGCCAGTCAATATGAAAGAATACTTGCCGTAATTCCCTACCAGAGATTCGATGGCGTACTAGATGAGCTTATTGCATTGAAAAAACATAAAAATGGAGGCGGCATTACCACTTGGCGTTAAGATGTCAAGATGCAAAGTAATAATAATGGGGGCAGCTGGAAGAGACTTTCATAATTTTAATGTTTTTTATAGAGATAACGAAAACTATGAAGTTGTTGCATTTACCGCAACGCAGATTCCTGATATAGCAGGTAGGAAGTATCCATCTGAACTTGCGGGGAATCTTTACCCCGATGGAATACCAATACGCCCTGAAGAAGAACTAACCAGGATAATTAAAGAGAATGATATAGATGAAGTTGTTTTTTCTTACAGTGATGTTCCATATTCTTATGTTATGGGTCGCTCGGCAGTCGTAAATGCGGCAGGTGCCGATTTTCGGCTTATGGGGCCAAAGCATTCCATGTTAAAATCTAAGAAAACGGTCATTGCCATCTGTGCATCTAGGACGGGATGCGGAAAGTCACAGGTTTCCAGAAAAATTTTTGAAATACTCAGCAAGCGTTATAATATTGCATCAATCCGTCATCCAATGCCTTATGGTGATCTGGCAAGGCAGATATGCCAGAGATTCGCCTCGTACGAGGATCTTGATAAACATGGATGTACAATAGAGGAGAGAGAGGAATATGAACCGTACGTAGATATGGGCGGAGTTGTTTATGCCGGTGTTGATTATGAAAAAATTTTGAGGGAGGCAGAGAAAGAAGCAGATGTTATCATATGGGATGGTGGAAACAATGATTATTCATTTTATAAAGCGGATTTGTACATTACCGTAGTTGACCCGCATAGGGCGGGACATGAGCTGTCGTATTATCCCGGGGAGGTTAATGTTCGCATGGCAGATATTGTAATTGTGAATAAAGTGGATACTGCTGACATAGAAAACATTGAGAAAGTGGAAGCAAATATCAGAAAAATAAATCCCAAAGCGAAGATTATAAGGGCAGAATCTCCAGTAGTCATGGAACATGGAAATCTCGAGGGTAATAAAGTGCTTGTAATTGAAGATGGTCCAACATTGACTCACGGCGGAATGAAATTTGGGGCAGGAATCGTAGCTGCGAGAAATATCGGGGCTGAAATAATTGACCCAAGGCCTTGTGCAGAAGGTTCCATAAAGACGGCCTTCGAAAAATACTCGCATCTGACGAATGTTTTGCCCGCTCTGGGCTACGGAGAAAAGCAGATTGAAGAATTGGAAAAAACAATAAACAGGGCAGATTGCGATGTGGTTATTTCGGCCACTCCCATAGATCTTAAAAGAGTCCTTCACGTAGACAAGCCCATACTTAGAGTAAGATATAAAATGGGCAAGGATGCTGCAAAAAAACTGGAAAACTTGCTTAACGAATTCGAGGAATCTCACCTTTCCAAATAACTCTTTTTTTCTCCCAATAACTTTCTTCTTCTATGACCAGAATTCCTGCAATTTGGACAGCCATAACAAAATATATCTTGATTTTTAGCATTTCATTAGCCATGCAAAAGAAAAATGCAGAAGTTATCGGGATTATATCTGACACACATGATAACATGCCGGCGATAGAAAAAGCTGTCATGTTTTTCAATGAAAATGATGTGGACATCGTTCTTCACGCAGGGGACATTATTTCACCGTTCACCGCCCTTGCATTCAAGAATCTGAAAAGCCCGTTTATTGGAATATTTGGTAACAACGATGGCGATAAAGTTCATTTGAGAGAGTTTTTTTCGTTTTCAAAAATAGGCGAAATACACGATGACCCTTACATCAGTAAAATAGGTGGCAAAAACATTGCAATAACACATAAGCCCGAAATCGTCGATTCCTTCGCATTAAAATATGATATTGTCATCTACGGCCATACTCACGAAAAGGACTTGAGAAGGAATAAAGCCCTCGTGCTTAACCCGGGAGAATGCTGTGGATATCTGACTGGAAAGAAAAGCGTTGCATTACTGTACCCTGCAAAAATGGATGCAAAAATAGCGGATTTATAGACCAAAATTAAATACTATTCTCAATTTACCGCATGTGTTCGAGATAAAAGAAAGAGATGCAGCAGGCCGAATCTGCCATCTTGAAACAGCTCACGGCAAAATAACAACGCCTACTGTGTTGCCCGTTATAAATCCTGGATATACGCCCGTAACTCCAAACGAAATGAGAAAAATGGGTGCCCAGGCAATTATAACAAATGCATACATAATCTATAAAAACGAAAAATTTCGCACAACCGCATTAAAAAAAGGAGTGCACAAACTGGTCGATTTTTCTGGCCCAATAATGACCGATTCAGGTTCATTCCAGATGTATATGTACGGTGCCCAGATCAGCCCCCTAAAAATAGTAGAATTTCAGAGAGACATAGGGAGTGACATTGGAACCATACTTGATTTATTTTCTTTAAATGCCACAAAGCATAAAGCCATAGATGAAGTAAAAGAAACCGTAAAAAGGGCGAGGGCAAGTGTTCCATTGAAAGGTAAAATGATGCTTGCATGCACCGTCCAGGGCGGTATATACAAAGATTTGAGATATAAATGTGCCAGCGAAATGAAAAAAATAGATGCAGATATACACCCGATTGGCGGAGTCGTTCCTTTAATGGAACAGCAAAAGTACAGGAAACTTGCGGAAGTAATAATAGCATCGAAGAAAGGATTGCCCCCCTCCCGCCCCGTCCACCTGTTTGGGGCTGGCCATCCCGTGGTTTTTCCAATTGCCGTTGCTCTTGGATGCAATTTGTTTGATTCCGCTGCATATATAAAATATGCCAATGACAGGAGGATGCTTTTTCCAGATGGGACAATGAAACTGGATGGGATAGAAGAATCACCATGCTCGTGCGAGGTGTGCAGGAAGTACAGCGTGAAAGAATTGAGAGAGATGGAAGAGAAAGAGAGGACAAAGAAACTGGCATATCACAATTTGTACCAGACTTTTGTGGAGATGAAGCGGATCAGGGAAGCCATTAGAGGGGGATGGCTGTTGGATTTGGTGGAAAAAATGGCCATATCTCATCCCTCCCTTCTAGATGTAATGCAAGTGATAAAGGGAGAAAAAAGATGGCTTGAAAAGTGGGAGCCAATATCGAAAAAAAGAGCGTTCTTTTATACGGGGAGGTATGCAATGCACCGTCCCGTAATTTACAGGTTTCAAAAGCGTCTGCTCGAGAGATTTTCCTTTTTTTATCCCGATTCCGTAATTCTTGAAGAAAAAGGCAAGCCGTACTTACGGTATTACAGGAATATAAGGAGTATGGCTGCCAATTTTGTTGTGGATTCAAAAATGGGATTAGTCCCTGCTGAGCTGGAAGAGATGTATCCTGTAGCGCAATCAATTTTTTCCGATACAATTGATGTAGAAAGCAAAAGAATCGTCAGAGCATTCAATAAAAAGTTTATGGAAAAAGTCCCCAACGTCATAGGTATAAGCGAGGTGAAAAAGGGAAGGGTGAATTTTGATCTTCATAAGCTCATGGCTGTTGCTGATATGCAGTTCGGAAAAGGCGCTGGGAAAGCATTATTTGATGGAAACGTGAGGGTAGTAAAATCCAAGAAAACGGGGAAAATAAGGAACGTGTATTGCGATGAAAAGCACGTCGTTTCAATGAGGGCAACGGACGGATTGTTTACACTAAAAATCGCTGGTGCGGAGCTCCTGCACGATTGCTTCAAGCATCAAAAACTCCGCATCGTCGTGGCAGATAACGCCGTTCCGTTTATTGGAGAAGGAAAAAATGTCTTCGCAAAATTCGTTCTGGAATGTGATGAGGAATTGCGTCCATACGATGAAGCGTTGATTGTAAGCGAGGAAGATGAGTTGGTTGCAGCGGGGCAGTGCAGAATGAATCGTGAGGAAATGTTGTCATTTGAGAGAGGGATTGCAGTAAAGACCAGAAGTTGACGCCTGAGGGCATGAGCATATGCCGACTATAAAAATTATTAAATAAACCGGGTTACTGCAGATATCGAAAAAAACATAAAGCATGTTTTCTTACAAAAAATAAAGTGGGACATATGAAAGTTGCATTTGTGGTGGAATGGTTCAATAGAGATGCAGGGGGTGTTGCATATCATGTATCAGAATTAGTCAACTCTTTCTCTAAAAAGGGGATGGATGTTATAGTTATCACCAACAAAGTCGAAAAACCGTTTTACAACGTTTGTGCAGAGGTTTTAGAGGTAAATGGAATAACGGATCCATTATTTGGAACAAATATTTCTTTAGCTGTAACAAAAAAATTGAAAGGCTTTTTAAATTCTGATTTCGATATAATGCATGTTCATCACGCTTTTTCCCGATTACCATTGGCCGGCCTTTCCCTTGCCTCTAAACAGAATATACCTTCAGTGCTTACTACACATACGGTTTCGTTTTTCCCAGACTATGAATTTTTTTGGAATTTCATAAGTTATGGGTATCCGAGATATAGGCTAACAATCTCCAAGGCAGACAAAATTATTGCCGTGAGTGAAGCAGCAAAAAAGTTTATGTCCTATTTCACCCAGAAAGATATTGTAGTAATTCCAAACGGGGTTTCCATAAAAAAATTTAACCTTATGGATAAAGATATCGCAAGAAAAAAAACAGGGTTAAATGGTGATCCAATAATTCTCTATGTTGGCAGGCTCGTTCCAAAAAAGGGAGTGGATGTTTTAATCCTTTCTATGAGAGAAGTAATAAAAAATTATCCACATGCTCTTCTCGTTATTTCTGGAACTGGAAAAATGTTGCCGCTTTTGAAAACACTTGTCCGTATTGCCGGGCTGGATAAAAATGTACTATTTTTGGGATTTGTGGAAGATCCTCTCTTACCTTACTTCTATAATTCTGCGGATGTTTTTGTTCTCCCTTCCATTACAGCGGAATCGTTTGGAATAGTGCTGCTGGAAGCGATGGCATCAGGCGTTCCTGTAATTTCCACTAAAGTTGGCGGAATTGCAGAAGTGCTTGAGGATGGAAAATACGGGATTCTTGTAGAGCCAAACAGTCCCGGGAAGTTGGCAAAAGGCATTATTGAACTTTTGGATGATAAAAATTTGAGAAGAAATATGGCAAAAAAAGGCAGAAAGAAGGTAGAAAGGGATTACTCATGGAACAACATAGGAAAAAAAATCATCGAAGTTTACAAGGGGATTGAGAAAAAATGAAATCAATTCCATATATGCATCCAATGATATACAATCTTTATTTGTTGGCATTGCATAGGAGAAATCTTGGGGAGAGGTATAAACTTATATCCGGAGAAATTGGGTACAACAAGATAATATTTGAACTGGGATGTGGAACTGGGATTTTGACAGATTACTTGGATAAAAGTTGCAATTACATAGGCTGGGATTTGAACCGGACGTTCATACAATACTTAAAAAGAAAAGGACAGACAGCGGAGTTACATGACATTTTTGATTTTTCAAATTATCCAGAGAACGATGTATGTGTAATTGTGGACATCTTACACCACGTGGTGCCGAAAGAACATATCCTTATTAAAAATGCTTTGAAATTAACAAAAAAACTTATTGTCGTAGAACCTCATAAAGCATTTTGTTTCCCATTACCAGACCCCCTTAGGAAATATTACGATTCTATCCTGGGCGACAATGATGGTATCAACCCATACCGTGATAGGGTGAACTGGAACTATTCACCGGAGGAATTAAAAAAATATTTTTTGTCATCAGGCGCCCGTAAAGTTACAGAAGTAGGGAAGGACATTATGGCCGTGTTTTACTTTGGTAAAAACGATATTATGAAAGCAAATGGCAATTGAAATTTTGGGATAACAGCAGGTAACAACACAAGTCAAAATCGGCAAATTAGCATGTACCCTTAGTTGCAATTTTAGCTACATAGAAAGTGTTATAAAAGCTTTTGTATTATATTTTTGCATTCCATTGAAACCAAAATTATAAAGGCGAGTAATTATGGGTAAAATTAAAATTGCAATTGTAGGAGTCGGCAACTGCGCCAGTTCATTGATTCAGGGTATTGAGTATTATAGACATAAGAATAAAGAGGATGCAATCGGGCTGATGCACTGGGATATTGGTGGTTACAAGCCATATGATATTGAAATAGTAACAGCATTTGATATAGACAAGAGGAAAGTAGGAAAGGACATATCAGAAGCTATTTTTCAACCCCCGAACTGTACCAAAATTTTCTGCAGAGACATCCCGAAAATGGGAGCCATCGTCCGAATGGGCAGGGTTTTGGATGGCTTTGCCGAGCATATGAAAAATTACGACGACAAATACACCTTTCTTTTATCCGACCAAAAAGAGCCAAGTAAAGAAGACGTGGTGAAAGAACTCAAAGAATCTGGTGTCGAAATACTGTTAAATTACCTTCCTGTAGGATCTGAAAGGGCTGCTAAATTTTATGCAGAATGTGCGTTAGAATCAGGAACGGCATTGATAAACAACATGCCCGTATTTATTGTCAGCGATCCCGAATGGGGTCAGCGATTTGAGGAAAAGGGATTGCCCGCTCTTGGAGATGATGTAAAATCACAGCTTGGTGCCACCATAGTACACCGGGTTTTAACCAACCTTTTTAAGAAAAGAGGAGTGAAGCTTGAGAGAACGTACCAGCTAAATACCGGTGGAAATACAGATTTTCTGAACATGCTTGACAGAAACCGCTTGCTTTCTAAGAAGAAGTCAAAGACGGAAGCGGTGCAATCGCAAACCGAAAAACGGTTGCACGATGAAGACATTCATATTGGCCCGAGTGATTGGGTGGCCTGGCAGAAAGATAATAAAATCTGCTTCTTAAGAATGGAAGGAAAACTCTTTGGCGATATAGCCATGGACCTGGAACTTAGGCTATCCGTAGAGGACTCTCCAAATTCCGCTGGAATAGTCGTAGATGCGATCAGGTGCTGCAAGCTGGCCCTCGACAGGGGGCATGGCGGTGTTCTGTACTCGCCCTCAGCGTACTTCATGAAACATCCGCCAAAGCAGTACACAGATGATGAAGCATATAGGATGACTGAGGAATTCATTGCTGGAAAAAGAGAAAGTTAAACCTACAAAATGCCTGATCATTGCCGCTGGACGGGGGACCAGGATATCAAATAAAGGTGATTCAAAACCACTTGTCCCACTTCTCGGGCTGTCCCTTATAGAGCGGGTTATACTAACCGCAAAAGAAAGCGGCCTAACAGATTTTTACGTAGTAAGCGGGTACAAGGGCGAAAAGGTAAGGCAATATCTTGACAGCTTTAGCCAGGAGAGAAATATAAAGATAAACCATGTCATAAATGATGAATGGGACAAGGGAAACGGCTTGTCCGTTCTCAAGGCAAAGGACTTATTAAATGAAAATTTCGTTCTGCTGATGTCAGATCATATCTTCGACAAATCTATATTGAGAAAAATAAGGGATAAAGGAATAGTCGATAGCGAAGTTGTGTTGGCCGTAGATCGTAATATTGAGACTGATGATGCCATTGACGTTGATGATGTTACGAAAGTTCTTGTAAGAGATGGTAAAGTTTTGAATATAGGAAAGAATATCAAGAAGTATAACGCTTATGATACCGGGATTTTTCTTTGTACACCAGCAATATTCAATGCTCTTGAAGAGAGTATCCATAACGGTGACGATTCTCTTTCAGGTGGGATAAATGTACTGGCCAAAACAGGGAAAGTCAAAACATTTGATATCGAAGGCGATTATTGGGTTGACGTGGATGATGAGCATGCATTTGAAAAAGCGGAAAACAAGCTTTTAAACACCCTTAAAAAAACTTCTGATGGTCCTGTCTCAAGGTACTTGAACAGAGCTGTATCGACCAGGATTACAAAATACTTGGTGAAAACCAATGTCACACCCAACATTATTTCATTCATTTCCTTCCTCCTATGTTGCATGGGCACATTCTTTTTCTTTTTAGGAGGATATGCTAACTTAGTTATCGGAGCGACATTAGCCCAAATATCATCTATTACTGATGGCTGCGACGGAGAGATAGCAAGACTGAAATTTAAATCTACAGAATTCGGCAGATGGTTTGATGCCGTTTTAGACCGATATGCCGATGCTTTTCTTCTTTTTGGTTTAACTTATTATGCTTATTCTATAAGCAATGATTTTATTATCCCTTTCATTATTGGCTTTCTGGCGATAATAGGGAGTTTTATGAACAGTTATACCGCGGACAAGTATGACGGGTTGATGGAGAGAGAACTTGGGCCAAAAGGGCATTATTTTAGAATTGGTCGTGATGTTAGGATATTTATCATATTTATTGGAGCGTTAATAAATCAGCCTCTTTCAATTCTTGTTTTAATAGCCCTTTTGATGAATATAGAGAATATCAGAAGGGTGGTAATTTTACATAAAAATAGGGAGTGATTGTTATCCATTTCCTAAAATCCTTGCCTCCTTTTTATCTATCCTGCACGTATACACTTTTCCATATTTTGAAAGCGCTCTTGCAATTTCTTTTGTATTTCCTACAGCAAAAATTGAATTGCCGAGCATACACATCGAGGCCATGCCATACTTGCATGCTTCGTCCACCGCTTTTTTTGTTTTTGCATTTATCAGTCCCGTTTCTTCCGAAAATTTTTTTGAAAGGAAAAAAAGATTTTCAATGGTTGGATGAGCAAGTATCTCATGCATACATTCCCTGCCAATCTCGGATATTTTATTCCCCAACACCTCATCTTTCAATATACTCTTCGTTTCAATTGCCCCTCCAGTGACAGAAATTACAATATCTCCTCCACCTTCTATTCTGCTGATTTTTCCATTGAATCCGGGCTCTTCCCTTATCTCTATGCCGCCCAAGGCAGAAGAAACAACGTCTCCCAAGCCGGTTGAACATTTGACTTCTGCAGTATGTGCGGCTTTTACTGCCTCTTCCCTGGATATGGACACGATGGAGGAAAGGGCAAGTGCTGTAGCGAGCGTGCCCGCCCCGCTCATTCCAAATCCCTGAGATTGGGGCAACTCCAAATTTACATTTGCCTTCACCCCTTTTTTTGTCAGCATGTTTAATGCCGTTTCCGTGACTTTTCCACCTTTTTTTCCGTTGACAATCACCTCAGTTGCATTGCCGCCTATTTCCACGGTGGACATTGCCCCGAGGGAAATGCAGAGGCCTGCCCCCCTCGAACCGCTTTTTTCTTCATCGTCAGATAAACAGATTTCAAAAAATCCGGTGATGTGCCCCGGGGAAAACGCTCTTGCCATCATAGTATGCAATCAAAAATTTTTTCTGCTATAACCTCTTTTTTTCCTTTGATTTCAACGATATTTTTTTCTTTATCGATAATCCATGCTTTCATGTAATCGCTGCCAATGGCAGAGGCAGTGTTGGTAACGATGTAATCCATGCCGTCATTATTCATTCTTTCAAATGCACTGTCTACAATATTTTTTTCATCTGCTTCAAGTTTAAAGCCCACCAGCGTCTTTCCGATTTTCCTCAACAAAGGGTTGATACGCTGAACGGGAAAAAAATGCAAATCTATTTCCTTCCCGGATCTAATCTTTCCTTTTTTCTTTTCAGCCGTAAAATCAGAAATAGCAGCACAGTTTATCACGTAATCAAATTTCTTTCCTTTTTTGATAAGGCGGACAATGTCCTCATGGTTGACAAATTCTTCAGATTTTACATATGCCGGTGGGGAAAGACGGCTGTACCATATTTCCACATTCCCGCCCCTTTCATAGGCAATTTTTGCCAAGGCAAGAACCATCTTGCCAGAAGAAAGATTTGTTATAACGCGGACATCATCTATAAATTCTGAAGTGGCTCCTCCTATTACAAGAATATTTTTTCCCCTGAAGTCATTTTTCCCCAGTATTTGTATAACAGTTTCAACAATCTCATCATTTTCCGCAATCTTCGCCTTTCCTTCCTCCATTCTGGGCTCAACAATTGTTATTCCTTCCTCCATACATTTACCAATATTGTCCACAACAAACGGATTATCATACATGGAAGAATGCATCACAGGCACGACAACGATGGGCATTTTTGAGCCGACGGCAGTTGTCGCAAATGTCGTTACTGAAGTATCGTCTATTCCAAGGGCAATTTTTGATATGGTGTTGGCAGTGCAAGGAGCGATGAGCAGTAAATCCGCCCTTTTTTCTCTCTCTCCGCAATAGAGAATGTGTTCCACCTTTCCGCTCAATTCAGTAATGGGCTTTTCCCCGGTTGCGAATTCTAAGGCATGGGGATGAATTATCTTGCAGGCACTTTCGCTCATGACAGGAACAACCTTGGCCCCATTTCTTATCAATTCCCTCGCCAGTTTTATCGTCTCAACTGCTGCTATGCTTCCCGTTACCGCCAGAATGATTATTTTTCCTTCCAGTTTTTTTGATTTCATTCCCCTTATGTCATTGCTTGGATGAACCATGTTTTTCCCTCAACTTATACTTCTGGATTTTACCGCTTGCCGTTATCGGAAATTCATCGATGAATTCCACATATTTCGGAACTTTAAAGTTTGCGATGCTTTGTTTGCAAAACTCTTTTATTTCTTCTTCCTTGACTTCACCATCCGGGATGACAAAAACCTTTACCGCCTCTCCCAATTTATTATCGGGAACACCGACTGCGGCAACGTTTTTTACTTTTGGATGGACAAAAAGCAGTTCTTCTACCTCCCGCGGATAAACATTGAACCCTCCGACAACTATCATGTCCTTTTTCCTTCCAGTAATGTAGACGTACCCATGTTCATCGATCTTCCCCAGATCGCCGCTGTAATACCATCCTTCCCCATCAACAGCTTTTTTTGTTTCCTCAGGCATTTTATAATAGCCCTTCATCACATTTCCCCTCACAGCGATTTCCCCGATACTTCCATGCGGCAATTCTTTCCTCGCTTCATCAACTACCTTCACATCAACTCCTGGCAACGGCTTCCCCACACTTTCCGTCCTTCTTGCATTATCATCATCATATCTGGTAAGGGAAATCAGCGGTGACGTTTCCGTTATGCCATATCCAATGCATACATCGCATCCCATTTCTGCCCTCACTCCCTTGACCACCTCCACCGGGCACGGGGCGCCCCCCATCATGCCGCTCCTTAATTTTAGGGAGTAACCGCCCTTTCTAAACTCCTCAAGTTCCATCGCGAACATCGTGGGCACGCCAAAATTCATCGTGCACTCATATTTCTGCATCAAGTGCAATGCTTCTCCTGCATCAAAAATATCCTGGAGAACTATACTGCTTCCGAAAGCGAGGGGCGTCAGGCACCCCAGAACCAGACCGAAGGAATGGAATATAGGGAGAGGAATAAAGTATCTGTCATCTGGCGTGACTTCCATAATTTCCCCAGTAACAACTGCATTCGTGCAGACATTTTTATGGGTGAGCATCACTCCTTTTGGCTTGCCTGTTGTACCGGACGTATAAAGAATCTGGGAAATATCGTTTTCCTCAACTCCGTTTACAAAATCGGAGATATCGTTACCCTTTCCATAAGAAATAAATTTGCTGAATGGAATGCTTTTTACATTCATGTCAATGTCGTCCTTTCCGTCCACAATAATCGCATATTCGAGCTTTTCCAGTTCGGGAATTATCCTGTTAAGCATGTCAAGATAATCCACTTTCAAGAACTTGGGAACCATGAATATTGTCCTTGCATCAGAATTTTTCAGTATATACGATGCTTCGTTTGTGCGGTATCGCGTATTCATCGGAACCATGACAGCACCTATGGCCGTTATCCCGAAATATACTGGAAGGTAACTATCATTGTTGGGCATCCACACGGCGATGTGATCACCTTTTTTCATTCCCAAAGAAAGAAGGGATAATGCAATTTTCTCTGCCTCTTCCTTCAACTGATTGTACGTTAACTTTTTTCCCTTAAAAATAACCGCAGGCTTATCACCGTACCTCATAGCGCCTCTTTCCAGCAAATCATGCAGTATCATCTTTCCTGAATCTACTTTCCTTTTTAATATTTTTATGGTTTTTGGGGCGGAAGGATATAATTTCATAGTAGAGTTGTTCCACTGATGAACTGTTGAATTCTTCTATTTCCGAAAGAATTTTCTTCATCTCCTCACCGCATCCGAGAAAGGTAACATCCAGCCCCCTCTGGGCGGCGTCCACGGTTGCACTGCTGGAAGCGAATTCGAAATCACATTTCTTGCCAATTTTTTTTAGGGCCGCTTTTGCTATCACATCGGCTGCCCCTATCTTATCGGGCTTTATTTTTTCAATGGCCTTTTTCAGCCCTTCGATTATGAATGCCCGCGTTCCCCCTTCATCGGACGAGGGCAATTCGATAAGGTAAATTTTTCCCATCTTGTGTTCAACTATGCCATCCATATTTTTTATGGAAACGTCCTCCTCTTTCTTGGCATCGTTCATTGCTATGCCGGTGGAAGGTGAGTTTCGTCCACTATAGGCAACCAGATCACCATTCTCCATGAAAAGCCCGATTTTTTCCCCTTTTCTGATATTGTTTCCCGCAATAGCCACACCGCTTTCTATTATATCCAGCTTTTGTATGCCCGTTTCCAGAAATTTTTTAAGTTCGAGGAGTTGGGAATGAAGGAACTGTGTTCCCTCCATCGTTGCCTTGTATTCCCCACTAATGATTTGTACGAGCCCTTCTTCCTTCATTTTTTTGAGGTAATCCGACACCGCCTGCTTTGTAATTCCTATCTTTTCTGCAATCGGTAATAGGCGGGAGTAATGACCTCTTGCCACTTCCAGCAGAATGAGAAGCTGTGTGGAAAGGGATTTATCTCTCAGCAGTTTCATACTTTTCAATGCAAAGAAGTGTATTAAATTTTGCTATGCTGTTGAACGAAAATGGATTACTTTTACGAGCACAAAACATAAGAATGAGCCAAGTTAATGGTGTACACATCTATTTCATCTGTGGCTACACTTCCTGCATTTCCATAATATGCTCCTGCTGTGATGCTATGCTGTACATCTCAAATCATTCTGCAGAGAAACTGCCCCATTTTTGTTGGTATGGTAAGAAATAAATAACTACAAAAGGCAAATGGATTTGCTAAGAACCTAATTTTCTTCTTTTTATGGAAAAAAATGGCAGATATTATAATGATTAGAACTATAAACTCAAATCCTGGGGTTTTATTTTTCTTCTCGGTCTCTATTTGTTCCATTAATGGATAGTTATCTTTGCTGAATTCTCCAATAGTGTAAGGGATGTCTCCAACGCCATCACTGTTTTCGTCAATGCCGCTATAATTGCTCCAGTAGTTTCCTTTATTCTCATAATCCCATTGATTAATCCCCCAATCCCAAGCATTCATTTTATTATTGATGAAATTGTTGTAATATATGGAGTTACTATTGCTGGAGCGTAATAATTGAACGCCCAAACCACTGTTTGATATAGTACAACCTGTAATGGTATTATTGGCGGATAGCTCCATTGTGATGGCATAGTTGTTGTTGTCAATTACATTATCAATCACGTTGACATTGGTAGTGGAATACATACAAATGCCCTTATAATCTGAAATAAATTTACTATCCTCAACAGTCGGTAGTCCCCTAATCGTTTGTTGATTCATATTTTGTTTATTTTTAGCCATAATATCTCTTTCCAGCCCATCCTATGATCTATCAACCCTGCAACCATGGCAGGAGTTTTTCTCCTGCCATTCTCTTTCAAAGATTTGTGACACTTTGCAAAGTTGTATCCTACCTGAGTAATTGAAAGATAACACAGGAGCTCTTGTCTCCTCTTAGAAAAACACAATGTTCTTCTCATCAATCGAGAAACTTTGTGTCTGACTCAACTTTAAAAGTTGGTCCATTTTTGCGCTTATTTTCGCCTTTTTACTCCTGGAAGCACGATTCTCCATTGTAGTAAATACATCAAATTAATTGCTGCAATACATGTAAATTAGTTAAATTTA
>JAYEJS010000109.1 GCA_034660695.1 Candidatus Thermoplasmatota archaeon
CACATTTCCATGCCTATCTTTTAGGCATTTTTTACCTTTCTTTTTTTCCATCTTTTCCCTCCTAGCATGTTCTTCTGCTAAGAGGCAATTATCCCCTACTATTTAAATCTTCAACAAATTTATTGGGAACTACCTAAAAAATGCTCCTTCCGGCTATAATCGAGCGTAGAAGAACCAGTATCGGTATTATCTCGAGTCTGCCGATCAACATGTTTATTATCAGCATAAATTTTGCAACGGAGTTCATGTCAATCGAGGTTATGTTCGTTGAAAGGCCGACATTGCCCTGAGCTGAGCATACTTCAAATATGACATTATCAAGGCTGCCGCCCGTCGTAAGGAGCAAGACTATCACACCAATAAACAGCAGTATCATCCATAAAAATGACATGGTAGCTGCTTCATTTACTTCCTCCATTGCCTCCTCATTAGAAAGGATTTTTCCACCGAGCTTATGACTGAAAGAGCTTTTCGGCGGCAGGAATATCCTTTTTATCCTCCACCCCGCCCCCTTCGCAAGCAATACCGCCCTGAAAAGTTTTATTCCTCCAGCGGTTGAACCTGCAGCTCCCCCGATCACCATTGCAAACGAAAGAATCATTTTGGCGGAAGAACTCCATGAAACAACATCAGCCGTCTGAAAACCCGTGCAGGTCAGAGCCGATGCAAATTGAAAGGCAGAATATTTGAAAGATTCCAGAAAGGTTGAATAGCCACCCATGTTTATGAGGGTGAGGATAACCATTCCGGAAAAAATGATGAAAAGAAGGGCCTGTGTCTGGACATCTTTAAAAAATTTTTTTATTTTTTTGTTGAGGAGGTCATAATGGGCAGCGAATGATATTGCACCTGCTACCATTAAAGGAATTATCACTATCTGAATAATAGTTCCATAAGAAGCAATGCCGTCGTCTTTGACGGAAAAGCCCCCGGTGGCCAACCCGGTCATCGCATGATTTATGGCCTCCCAAACGGGCATCCCAGCAATGAAAAGTGCAAGTATCGCTATCCCAGTATAAAGCAAAAATATCCACCATATGCTTTTTACGGTAGATATGACGCTGGGGTGAATTTTTTCTTCTCTTGCTTCGGAGCGGTAAAGAGTGAAAGAGCCCGTACCGGGGCGTGCAAGAATGATAAGCGTAAGTACAATCACACCGACGCCGCCGACCCACTGGGTAAATGTTCGCCAGAATTGGATGGTATAAGGCAATTCGCTTTCTTTAGCTATCATAGTCAATCCTGTCCCGGTCCATCCTGCGACAGCCTCAAAAAAAGATGAGAGAAAATCCATATTTTCTATGAAATAAAAGGGTATTGTCGAAATTAAGGAAATAATCAGCCAGGATAGGGCAGCAATCGCCATCGCATGTTTTATTTTTGGCTCTCCATCTCCCCTTCCAAGAAGCCTGAAAAAACCGCCGACCGAAAAAAATGTAAGCACCGTCACTATCATCCAGAGAGCGTTTTCGTGTTCTTTGAAAATTAGCGGAATAATACTTGCGAAAATAGTTGCTATTCCAACAGTAAGCAAGATAGCCCCCGTATCTCTTAAAATGATTTTTGCATTTTTCATTTAATTCAAAATTTATTTTTTCTTGGAAAACAATTCCATTGCCTTATCTATTTTATCTTCCCTTGCCAGTACAGTTATGCAATCACCCACCGCAAGTCTTGTATCTGGTATAGGTATAATTATATCGGAGTTTCTCTCTATTGCGATTACCGAAACTCTACTCGGCAAATTTATTTCTTTTAGTTTTTTTCCGATAAGTTCTGATTGCTCCGGCAGAACTATTTTAAATATTTCAGCGTGCCCACCCAGGCTCATAAAATTCTTTATCATTGGACGTTTTACAGCCCTGTACATATATTCTGCCGTTAATGCATCTGGATTGCCAACAATATTTGCACCCTTCTCAATGAACATGGGCTTGCTCTCCTCATTGTTTACAACTGAAACAAGGGAGCGGACACCCATATTCTTTGCAATTGAAATCACCAGTAAATTTGTTGCATCATCGGCGGTAGTTACTAGAGCATCTGCCTTATTTATCTCTGCATTCTCAAGGGTTTCCTTGACGGTGGCATCTGCGTTAATAACAACGGCATCGTATTTTTTTGAAAACTCATCACATTTCTCCTTGTCTTTCTCAATTACAACCACGTCGTCTTTATTTTTAAGGGCAAGGTCCGTCAGTTTCTGTCCAATACCACCCGCTCCAATTATCAGCATATACATATTCTCCCCCTGTCTACGGCAGACCATAATTTGGAGGGTATTATTAAATCTTTCTCTATCGACAACATTACCTGATAAACGTTTGAGAATTCCAACAAAAACCCACATCGGGGTGTCTTTACACCATAGTTACGCCATCATAATTATGGCACCGGCGGAGCTGACCGACAGTTTTTTGTATCGCCCGTCCTCTCTAAGATTCCGGTCTCTGGTGTTTAGATTGCTAGAACCAATGATTTTGTAGGATGACTTGGTGGTCTGCCCATTTTGCCATCCGGCATTGTCGATGATTGGATGAAGCATCCGTCCCTACCGTCTAGGGCAACACCTATTTTTCGGCAAGTTTTATTAATCTCCCACTTATGCCAGAATGGATGGATGAGCAGTTGAGACGCATATTTGAGAAACAAGGATATGAAGTCATCGGAAAACATTCGGCGGTCAAACATTGCCACTGGCTCAGAAAATCGCTGCTTTTTGACAAACCCTGTTACAAACAAACTTTTTACGGCATAGAAAGCCACCGTTGCCTTCAGATGACTCCCGCGGCATATCAGTGCACACAAAAGTGTCTTTTCTGCTGGCGATATCAGGGTTTCACAGAAACAAAAATTGATAAAAAAGAGGCAGACAGCCCCGACTTCATATTTGAAAAGAGTATAGAGGCTCATCGCCGCCTTGTCTCCGGCTTCAAAGGGGATGAAAGATGTAACGAGGAAAAATGGATGGAAACAAGGGAACCCAAGCATGTTGCCTGTTCCCTAACCGGAGAGCCAACTCTTTACCCCTTCTTGAGCGATTTTTTTGAAATTTGCCATCATCATGGAATGACTACCTTTCTTGTTACAAATGGAACGATGCCCGAAGTTTTGGAAAACATGGATACACTGCCAACACAACTGTACGTTTCCCTATGCGCCCCGAATAAAGAAATATACAAAAAATTGTGCTGCCCCCTAATAAAAGATGGATGGGAAAGGGTGAATGAAACACTCCAGCTCCTTCCATCACTGGATACACGGACTGTTATCCGCCATACTCTCGTTGACAAATGGAATCTGGGTTATGAAGAGGAGTATGCGCAACTGGATAAAAAAGCAGAACCATGGTTTATAGAACCAAAAGGATATGTACACGTTGGCTACTCTAGGGAAAGGCTTACAGAAGAGAATATGCCTCCTCATGAAAAAATAAAGAATTTTGGGGAAAAACTGGCGGGTTTAGCGGGCTATGAATTATTATCCGAGAGAGAGGAGTCCAGGGTTGTATTGCTCGGTAGGGGAAAAGAGAGGAAAATATGAATGATGCTATTTCCATAGCAGCACTTGTCCTTTCATTTTCAGTAATTATATATCTAGTTGCAAATAAAAAAAATTTTGGTGTTGCCATGATAGCCGGTGCGCTGCTCCTTGGAGTACTTACGAATCCAGAGAAAATACCTAAAATTTTTTACGACAGCATCACCGACTGGAAAGTAGACAGCCTCATCGTTATCGTTATTCTCATTAAAATTTTTGCAACAGTTTTGCAGGAAACAGGTCAAATATCTCTTGTTATTGAAAACCTAAAGAGAGTTATCCCTGAACGGGGGATGCTTGCCATTACTCCATTCATATTTGGATTGTTACCAGTACCTGGAGGGGCATTACTTTCCGCCCCCATGGTTGATACACAGGGAAAGAGACTGGACGTGAGCGAAGAAGGAAAAACATTCATAAATTTGTGGTTCCGCCATATAGGCTTTCTTATTTTCCCCTTGTCTACCGCTCTTGTAATCATGTCCCAGCTCTCCAGAGTAAATATCAACAATCTTATTGTTATTCAAACACCAATATTCATTGTATCAATCGTGCTCGGTTCATTCTATATACTGAAATTATCTAAAAAAAAGGTTAAAAAAGAAATGAAAAAAAGAGAAAAAAAGGAAATCATTTTAGAGACAACTATCAATTTCATGCCCCTCATCCTGACAATTGCCATGACTTTTATCCTATCGCTTTTTATCTACTTGAATATCGCATTTCTGGTGGCTCTTCCATCCGGCATATTTTTATCTCTGTTCATACACGGTGAAAAAAATAAAAGCGAAATAATAAAAAAGGGCTTCTCAGCAAGTCTTGCAATAGCAGTGTTTAGCATCATGTTTTATAAAAATATTACGAATGTATCGGGAGTAACAGAGATAGCTGCAAAATATCTGCAGAATACATCGACCACTGCTCTGGTTATAATACCCATTCTATCCTTTACCATAGGGGTTCTGACAGCACATAATATGGCCGCCATTGCCCTTGCCTACCCAATGCTTTATCCTTTGATAGGGAACAACGTACATCTTGTGAGTTTACTTTATGTTTCTTCCTTCATGGGATATCTCATATCACCGCTTCATCTCTGCGTTGTTGTAAGCTATGAATATTTTAAGCCAAAGTTTGTGGAACTATACAAGCTGATGATTCCACCTGCAATTTTGATGGTATTAATTGCTGTAATTTTTTCTCTGTAGCAACTAGTATCCACCTATTTTTAATGAAGGATCACCAAGCAATTCCCACTGCTGCACTATTTTGCAATCAACCTTATCTCCCATTGGAGGAAATTTATTCAAATAATAAGCTAATCCCGTTCCATGCGTTTCTCCGAGCATATCTTTTCCCTCACTGTAACTCTTGAAAAACTGCAGTTCCATATACCTACCGCGCACGTTCAGGCAATTTTCCCCGGGCTCCCCGTATCCGTAACCTGTATTCGCAATTGTCGCAATGCTTCCTCCATCAATCTTTACCGTCAGCCCCCATCCCCAGCATCTCGGGAACCACTCATTATACCAGAATTCCCCATAGGGTTGCTTCCAACTGAAATAATGCAGGCCATCTTCCAGAATCCCTTTTATAATATTCGCTAAGCTCGTATTAAACTGATTGTTATGGCAGCCACCCACAATGCAAACTGGGTACATTCCTTCATTCTTTAATTTCATAAATTGGGTTTCATCAATTCCAATCCACGTTTTCTCATCATTCGGAGGATGATTCGCCCAGCTTATCGGGTTTCCATGCCCCGAGAAATGAAGGAAGCCGCATCCCTGGCTGATAGCATCGATTATATCGTTTGCATCTGTTAAGGCACCGGTTGATGTCCAGATGTAATTTGCCTCGAAACCATCTAAATAGTTAAATGCCGCCTCAGTTGCTAACTCCCCTTCATAATAAGGATCATCATCTCCTGGGTAAGTATCGCCAGCCACACCAACAAATCTCTTGAACCAGTCCTGTCCATACGTGGTTGTTTCATATGTTATTATTTTCTCAACCATTTTCTTTACTTCAAAACTATTCCTGCATGCAAGCCTTCCAACATAAACATCTGGATAAAAATCGATGACATCCTTCTTCATCATTTTCCATTCCGCATATATACCAT
>JAYEJS010000110.1 GCA_034660695.1 Candidatus Thermoplasmatota archaeon
TTAACTCTTTTTTTGACAATGTATGGTCTGTTTACTTCTGTATTTCAATCCCACTATGGTCTGATTTTAACTTACGGATTGCTGGAATGAATTTTGTCGTTCCGTCATTTCAATCCCACTATGGTCTGATTTTAACATTTCCTTCCTCATCTCCTTCAATTCATCTTCATCATTTCAATCCCACTATGGTCTGATTTTAACTCAGAGAAAAGATAAGAAAAAAGAATGGCGATGAATATTTCAATCCCACTATGGTCTGATTTTAACTAGTGGCTCAACTCTAATAGCATGTTTAGAAAATAACATTTCAATCCCACTATGGTCTGATTTTAACCGAACAGCGGTCTCACACATGCACACCTATTGATTTTATTTCAATCCCACTATGGTCTGATTTTAACCTGATCAAAAAATGCACTTAGATCACTCGGGTAAAGTCATTTCAATCCCACTATGGTCTGATTTTAACTCTGTATAGATGGAGCTGCTGAACCACGCGTAAGTATTTCAATCCCACTATGGTCTGATTTTAACCCAGCCGTCACTCCTTATAATGTTTTGTTGATATGTCTTGGGCTATTAATAAATAACGCTATTCATATTTAAACTTTGATGGCTCTTCTTCATGGATCTTTATAAATGGGATGCAGAATGAGACATCCACGAAGGTTAGAGTTAGATGATTTCGGAGAGTTTGACCTTGCTCGTTCCCAATTCGATTGTTTTCAAGTACTTATCATTTCTTAATACATAAACTCTTACAGAATCCTGCTCTTGATCAATTAAATCTTTAACTCCCTTTTCAATAATTTTTAGTTCCACTTTAGTCAGTTCACCTTCGAAAACAGAATTCTGGACCCAATTTAAATATTGCTTAAGAAATATCCTGACTTTATCAATTCGTTCCACATTCACGTCATAAACAACTATAACATACATTTTACCACCATATTACCAACGGCTTGTATTCCTGCGTTCCCAAGACATGCTTCACCAATTTATATAATTCCAGGCGGATGAGACGTTGATAAGAAACTTCCCTTCCCAAACTTTTGTGCTTTATTGTCCTCGATAATCGATCATGATATTCCTGCAAAAATTTCCTTCTACCAGAATCTGATAGGAGCATATCCCCCAACTCCCCTACAAAATCCCCATCGTTTAGCATCCTTTTATTAACCAATTTGAATATTACCCTATCAACGATTATCGGCTTAAAAATCTCTGCTACATCCAGCGACAAGGAGAATCTTCGTTCAAATGGCTCGTGCAAATAAGATATGGTTGGATTCAACTGCGTGTTGTATATCTCCGATAAAACAGTGGCGTACATCAACGAGTTACCGAAAGAAATCAACGCATTTGCCTTATTATTCGGTGGTCTCTTCACCCTCGTTCCCATCCTGAATTCTTCTGGAAATATCTCATCGAGAGCGTTGTAATAGATGTCGCGTATGTGACCTTCAACGCTCATTATTTGAGGTATCGTATCGTAACCGTCTATTCTGGGGATTTCGCTTTCGATATTTTCAATATATTTTTTAAGAGATAAATTGGAACTAGAATAATAATTCAAATTTCTCAGAATATTCCTTGTAGCTCCCTCCACAAACCTTTTTGCCAAGTAACACCTCTTACTTTTATTCGAATAATGCTCCGCTTGCTTTATAGTTACATCCCCTGCAACTAACGTTTCCCTAGGATACAAACTTCCCTCATAAAAACCATAACTATTAAAGAAATGAATAGGAATGCCATTCCTTGCCAAATACGAGACAACACCAGAGGTAAAAGAAAGATTTCCGTAAGCGTATATTGCATATATCTTGTTTATCGGCAATGCCCTTTTTCCTTCCTTATTTATAAAATATACCGTGTTCTCCTTTCTTCTCAAAATTCCATCTTTTATAATATAATAATTTGTTCTCATCCTTCGCCTCCAAAGCAGAATTCATAATAGCTGCATTTCTTACACAACTTTCTTTTAATGGGCTGTGGCATGTCCCCAGAGACGATATTTCTGATGTCTTCTATTATTTTTTCTATCTCCTTAAAGTCCTGCTCTTTCGGTTCCACAACTTCTTTCTTGTTCAACAATGGATAATTTAAAATGCCTATGGCATCAACACCTCGCTGATGTAAGTAATACAAGTAATAGAGTAGTTGCCATCTATGAGCTGATTCCATTTTCCTTGATTTCTTTATATCGTGGACTTCCAAAATATCGCCATTTTTCACAAAATCGATCGATATGGCATTGTCAATGATTATGTCTTTCTTTGCCCTTCGATAACTGGATCCATGAATCAATTTTCCCATCTGCACATATTCATTCTCTTTTTCCATCTGAATGTTGTGTGAAAATAACCACAGCTTGGTTTTACATATGAAATAGTAATTCACCTTCACCCCCGTTATGGTCATTGGTTTGATGTAGCCTTCCATTTATCCTCCAAAATATTATCGATGTCTTTCTTTACAAATCTTCGGATCATGATTATAATAATCGCAATTCGAATTATAAAGTTTGCACAACTTTGTTTTTATTGTATGTACATTTTAAAACATGTTTTGTTGCATGAAAAATAGTATGCATCCATTGCATACATGTTTTAGTGCATATTTTGTTGGATGTAGTTTTGATGGGTGAGTTCGATATATCAAACTATCGTTCGATTAATTATGTTTTGCATGTTTTGCTGCATGTATGTTTTGGTGGATGAGTTATCTACTTGCCATTCATTTATTTGAATATGCATTCCATGCTTTTTAAGTCAAATGTCATTATTCTATTTTCTCTACAGTAATTCAAGCAGGATGGGGTGAATCCAGATTTTGAGAACACGGCAAAATATTCCTTCCTTTTATCTTTATTCCAATCAACGAGTTTTGATTTTTCTTTTAAACTTTCTATAACCTTCAGATCAACTTTTTTATCCTGCCATTTGCATTCTCCAAACAGTATTTCTTTTGTTTCATCGTTTAATGCAACTATATCGATCTCAACGTTTTTTCTGTCATTGGTTTGCTTATCTCTATAACTTCCCCACCACTTTCCGATTCTGGTGAAAGTAAAGGGTGGTCTTTCCCACAAAAAGCCAATGCACACCTCCTCAAATTTTTTACTTACGTATTCTGGAAGCTCGTTTTCTATTTTGCCTAATAAAACTTTGGTTTGCCCCCTTTCAATTTTTTCTCTATTCACTAAGATAAATCTAAACCAGAAAGTGAAGAAATTATCCTTTAAAAAATAAAGGGTTTTTTTGCTCTTAGGTTTCTTTTCTGTCACCAAATAAGTTTTTTTCACTATATCGAGTTCGATCAAAGAGTTAATGTAAGAGGTTACATCCTTGGCGTTCATACCGGCTTTGTTTGCGATGTCCGTGAGTTTGGTCTTTCCATTTGCCATGGCTTCGAGTAAATTGAAATATACCCTTGGCTCTCTCAACTCTTCTCTGAGGATTATTTCTGGTTCTTGATAAAGTAGATGCTCTTTCACAAGGAAAGTTTCTTTTATATTCTCGAATACATCTTTATCTGGGTTAAACAAATTAAGATAAGCAGGGATTCCTCCCAAAATGCTGTATACTTCTATTAACTGTTTAATCGAATATTTAGGAAAAAATTCCTTTAAATCTTTAAATTTTATTGGCGTTAGTTTAATTTGTCCCGTTCTCCTGCCATAAAGTGGACTTTTATAGCTTAGTACTCCTTTTTCCATCATAGATATACTCGACCCGCAGAAAATCAGAAAAACATTCATTTTTTTCAAAATTTCATCGATGACAAATTGAAATACTGAAGCCAATGCAGGTTCTCTTTCTATTAGATAGGAAAACTCATCGATTACTATTATAACCCTATTCCCATTAGATTTCTCTGCGATTAATTTGAAAGCATCTTCAAAGGAATCTATTCTCAGTGGCGGGAGGTTAAAATGTTCCTGAATATGCCCGACGAATCTCTCTATGTTTTTTTTAGATCCTCTTTGGTCTGCAAGAAAATATATTGCGTCTTTGTTTTCAATGAACTTTTTTATCAACTCTGTTTTTCCAACCCTTCTCCTTCCATACATGACTATAACCTGCAGACCCTTTTTTTCATAGGCGCTTTCAAGAAATTCCAGCTCAGATTTTCTATTTACGAACTTTCGAATCATGATTATAATAATCGTAATTCGAATTATAAATCTTACGGAAGTTTAGATGTTCCATTGCACATTTTAAAACATGTTTTGGTGCATGAGTTATCGGTTTGCCTTTAAATGCCTGCTTCACCAACTCTGTCTTACTGATCTTTCTTTTCCCATAAATAACCAAAAACTCGGGCTTTTTAGAATCGTATCTTTCCCTTAAAGTCTTAAGTTCAAATTCCCTGTCAATGAATTTGTCTAACATAGATTATACTAATGTAGATTAGACTGTTTAATTATTTTGCAGTTTTATGTTTTATTTTCTAGAATCAGGATACCGCCTCTCTATCCATAAATTCAAACTTTCGAATCGTAATTATAATAATCGTAATTTGAATGCATGAATGCGAGTTTGTACCGCATGGCGTAAAATGTGGTTTTGTAGTTGGGGTTTGATGGGTAAATTTAATTCATGAGCATTCAAAGAATTGGCCAATTAATGCAACAGCAAATTCTTTGTTTTATAAAATTATCATATCAATATTACTTTTAGGTGGTTGAAATCCAACATCTAACTTATACCATTTATCTAAATCTTCTTTGGGTATATATCTAAAATCTTCCATTTCTCCAACCGATGGTAAATAACCTATTTTCTCTTCCAATTTTTTGCTACAGTTTATCGAAAGAGTGAACGAACTTATATTCCTTCTCATCTCTAATAATTTTTCCCTTTTTTCAAAGCCCTTCTTCTCCCTTAATATCTCTTCCATTTTTATTCTAGTTTCTTTTGCTCCCTCATTAATTTCTACGAAAATAGATACAGCTGGTAATTCATTCTTGATTAGCTTAAATTCAGATGTATCAGAGAACTCCAACTTTTTTAGATGGTCTATAATTGCAGGATCCTCGGTGAAGCCTCTTTCTACCACAAGATTATAATACCCGTCGGCAGCTTTCATAGTAAAATCTTTTTCAGAGACATTTTTACCAATCTTTTCAATTACTTCTTTTGTAACATCTATAAGCGTAGAGTCATAGATGTAAGAGTAGAATGGCTTATTATTCTCATCTTTCAATACAGTAACATTAATCATGCCTTTCTCTTGTTTATTATTTCGATTACAACGTCCAGCAGTTTGGATTATACAATCTAAAGGAGCAAAATCTCTGTAAATTATATCTACACTTATGTCTACTCCAGCCTCAATCAATTGCGTAGTTATGATAATTTTCCTTTTTTTGTCATTTTTAATACGATTAATTCTATTTAGACGGAAATTTGGCAAGACATGAGTTGACATATTAATAAGCTCTATGTTAGGGAAATTACAGATTCCATCTCTATCTATGCATTCCTCCGCATTTAATCCATATTTCTTAGAAAATTTTTCTTTTAAACATTCATACAAGTCTTTGCAAGAATTAATGGTGTTCAATACTACCATAATGTCTTTGTCTGCTTTATTTACGATTTGATCGAAAATTTCTTTTTTAAATTCATCAAAATCCTTTTCATTAAAGTCAAAA
>JAYEJS010000111.1 GCA_034660695.1 Candidatus Thermoplasmatota archaeon
CGTCTATTGGTCCTGATTCATCCTCATCATTTGTGCTTTGTGCATAAATGGTGTATTCCCCATTAGGTAGACTGTTGGTATCCCATTGGAAATCCAGATCCTGTTGATCGAGGAACCCATCTCCAGATATTGCAATAATTTTGTTAAACCATTCAGAACCATGCGTTGAGCTTTCGTAATATATGATTTTATTTATGGCATCCTCAACTTCCTGTGCATTTCTGCAGGCTAGTCTGCCAACGGCTACATCTGGGTACAAATCCAAAATATCTTCCGGTGGTCCATATTCGTTTGTCCATTCCGCAAAAATTCCATTTCCATTGGAATCCCAGTTATCAAACTCACCACCTTCTTTATAGATGTCTGCATAATAAAGGTCGCACAGGTACCCGGGTTCGCCCGAAATAAGGTTTGAATATCGCACCGGGATATGCCATCCTTCTGCCCCATAATTGACATGATCCCGTGGTTTCGCATAGATGAGTGATTTTAAACCACCGACAAGCAATACATGCTTGATGCCCCACGTTTCAACAGCATCTTTGATGAAATATTTTACCTGTTCCGGCTTATCAGCTCCCGCATACTCCCTATAAATTTCCTCTGTTGTTTTAATGAAGGTTTTTACATTATGATTGTTTTTGTGGTCAACAAGCTTCTGAAGAATTGATGAAAAGGTTGAAGGGGAAATAATTACGAGGTCATATTCACTCGTTTTCGGCAATATAGCCTTTTCCGGATTGTCAAAAGTGACTGTTATGTCGGCGCTGCCAGCAATATAAATTTTTCCTATTGCAGGTGCATATCGGATAGGGTAGATATTGACAATAACAAAAGTGACATGTTTGCCATCAGCGTTTAGTCCACAACCAACATTATAGCTGTACCAAGAAGAGGGAAAAGGATTGGAGCTTCTATATATTGCCCCATCTTTCCTTGGGGGAACGATATATCCTTTCATCGGTGAAAGGGGCGCTGGCGCCGGTGAAGGCATTATCTCATCTGAAATTGTCATCTCTTGAATTCTTTTTGGTGCAACCTCAACCCTGACATTTCTAACGCCAAAGGGAAGTTCGACCGTATTTAATACCCGCGGGAGCATCGGTTGACCGGGGTTCATTATATACAAGCCCTCCTCGTCAAAAAAGAGTTGTACATAACTATTATCGCCTTCAACAAGTGTTGGTATCGTAAAATCGATGGTCATGCTCTTAGATGTAGTTTCTGCATCCAGAGTATCCATATCAGCGTTCATGGCAACCCCGCTCACCCCTCCAAAAATTATCACACATACCGATATTATTGATATAATTTTTTTCATATTATCTACTGAAATATATCGTCTTTTGTATATAAAAGCTTTATTTAGCAACAAGTAGAATGATAAAGGGTTTTGCAGATTCCGGAAAAAACACGGCTTTAACGACAGAAGTTATATATCCGCAAAAGCGCGAGAGGCAGGCAATATCAAATAAAATTTTACAACCTTTTTCTGATCAAAAAGAAGAGCAGCACCCCGGCAATTATGATTCCGAATGCAATAGCAGTATAATCGTTCCTTTTTTCCTCCATTGTTATTTCTGCCACATTAGTTCCAAAAAGGGCAGAATCGGCACTGTCATATGATTTTACCAAGTATTTCAATCCCTCACCATATCTCCCCTTTGTAATTAGTTCGCTTCCTTTTTCATATTCTTTCATAGCTTTATTATCATTTTTGGCAATTTTTGCCATTTCGGCCCTTCTCTCCGCTATACTCAATGCCACAGAGGCAAATTCGCTCTTTATATCGTTATTTCCTATTTTTTTTATAATATCTCTCATATTTTGAAGGGTTATACGGTAACTGCTGTTCCATGCGCTGGTTACAAGCCTTCCTTCATTGTCATTGGCTACCAAAAAAATTTTTTGCATTAGAATTGCCTGTTGTTGCATTCCGGTATCCGATGCAGTAAGTATTTTGCCAGCATCTTCCGGTATGAGTCTGGTCAGCTCCTCCACCCTGTCGTTTTCCGTTATAAATACATCCTCGACTCTGTTGCAATCGCCGGTAATATTTCCATGGCCGAATTTGCTGAGCAACTTTAATGCTATATCTGATGCTTCTCCGTTCTTATATGCCCGGATTATGTTTGTATCGGATATGTGAACCGGGATGAAAATGGATGAGCACTGGTCGGGTGCAAACCATCCCATACTCAGGATGTCAAACCTGTTATATGGAATTTTAAAAACCGCGGCCGCTTTTTCCTTACCCTCACACATTCCTCTCATATCATCGCTATGCAAACGAGACCAATTCATCATGTCCTTCGGGGTAATCGAGCCATATTTTGATCGTATCCTATCCATCATCTCATTTTCCCATGTAAAATATTCATAACATACCTGCAGCTTTGCCGTTTTTCTGCTGCAGTCGAGCACATTGACCCTGAAAAATCCGACTACCTTGCCTCCTCCCTTTTTTATTTCCATTCTTTCTCCGAACGGAACTTGCCTTACCACCGCACTATCCTCTCCCACACCCACAACTTTTATCCCGAGCAATGAACCAAGGTGCACAGATCTTCCTTTTCTCACGTTCCCTTCAAATGTTTTGTCAAATGAGCTTGCGATGAATGCTTTTTTCAAAAAATTTTTTTCCCATAACTCTTTAGGATAATTTGACATGGCAGCAATATCGTGAACTTCTGTAATGGCATAGTTAAAGGCGTTAGCTTCCATAACAAACGCTTCTTCGGGGCCGACAACAAACAAATTTTCTGCCACGCCCGGGGCATGCATGGTCACTGTTTCAATGAGAAGGTCTCTGGCTTCTTTTTCGCTGCTTGCGCTCTGGCATGCATATCTTATCCAGTCAAAATCATCCCATGCGTTTCGTGTCGGATTTATCCAGTAAGAAGGTACATCGGCATCTCCGTACGCTATGCCCGCATCGCTGAGTGCCATCCCCGCCTTTATAATATCCGGGGGCACATCGCCTTTTGTAGCAACCCCTATGAACTTATGCTGTGTTATAAAGTGTATGTCCCTGCCGGTCCATGGGGTATGATAATCATAGCCGTAACTTTTGTTAACCATGAAAAGTACCTGCAACCCGGGTCTGGACGGATCGCGGACCTTGAGAAGGAGGTTGTAATCGCCAGCAGTGGCATCCCCAATTGCAATGATGTCCTTGCATGCCACGGCCCCCTGGGCAATCAAAATTAGGATGGAAAGAGCCGCCAGCAAACCCAGCAAGCGTTTCATATGTATTAATAGAATTCGCTAATAAAAGGTTAATGCATTGTCTGGCTATCACAGGAAACTTTTTAGGGCATTACGCCGATTATGAAATGTGACCCTTGTATTGGTAAGGTATGGCGAGATAGGGCTCAAAAGCGAGCATGTAAGAAAGCAATTTGAGGATTTGCTGATTGCCGACATAAAAAAAGCTCTTTCTCATTATGGGATAAAGCATAAAATAAAAAAAACATGGGGCAGAATTTTTGTTGAAGTTGACGATTTTGAGCAGGCGGTCAAACCCCTCAAAAACGTTTTTGGTATAACGTCATTTTCACCCGCGGCGGAAACAGAAGCGAATCTAGAAAGCATATCCAGGGCTGTTGCAGATTATGCAAAAACGATCAATAAAAATGAATCGTTTGCCATCCGTGCAAGAAGAACAGGAAACCATGATTTTACCAGCCAGAATGTGGCCGCACGAGCCGGGCAGGCCGTGGTGGATGCAACACACGCCCCTGTCAATTTAAAAAATCCCGATAAGGAAATATTCATAGAAGTGAGGGATGAAAAAGCTTTTATTTTCTCCAAAAAAATTGAGGGGACAGGAGGTATGCCATATGAGAGTCAGGGAAAGGCAATAGGACTTGTAAAAGATGAGAAAGATATGCTTGCATCATGGCTGATGATGAGGCGAGGCTGTACCGTCGAATTTGTGTGCAATAAAAAAATGAAAGATAAAATAAAGGAAAAATGCATGTGGAGGGATGTGAATACCCATGTTCATGAAGAGAATATCTACGCATTTGCAGAAAGCCTTGCCATCAAAAAAGGGGCAAAGGCAATAATAACTGGTGAAGAATCATTTGAAAAAAGAAAACTACCCGTCTTTTACCCCTTACTAGGATTTTATGAGGTGAAAAAATAAGAATAGTTGTCTTTGGAGCAGGGGCTCTTGGTTCGTTCATTGGCGGCATGCTGTCCAGAAAACATGATGTTTTGTTAATTGGAAGGAGAGACCATGTTCATGCGATAAAGAAAAATGGATTGAAAATATCTGGAAAGACAAATTTTATTGCTTACCCGGACGCAACTGTTACCATGAAGGAGGGCAACGAGATTGACATAGTCATATTGGCTGTAAAAGCTTATGATACGGAGAAAGCAGTGAAAAAAATTGCGAATATATGTTCTGCGCCCATACTGTCGCTGCAGAACGGAATAAAAAATGAAGAAATAGTCATGGAAATCTCGGGTGAAAAAAGAGCGATAGGTGGCATTACGACCCATGGGGTGAGATATATATCGCCGGGGGAGGTATGTCATACAGGGGTGGGAGAAACAATAATAGGGGAGATGGACGGTTCGATTAGCGAGAGAATAAAAAAATTTGCAAATATGTTAAGTGAATGCAGAATAGAAACGAAAATAAGCGAGGACATACGCAAAGAAATATGGCGTAAAGCGATTGTCAATGCTGCCATCAACCCCCTTACAGCCATTTTGAGATGTAAGAATGGATATCTCCTTGAAACCACGCACACTAAAAAACTGATGGAAGATATCTGCAAGGAAGCAACCATGGTTTCAAAAAGTGCCGGCATAGATGTAGGAAACGATGTTATTAAAAAAGTAAAAGAAGTTGCGTATCTAACCAGAGAAAATCATTCTTCAATGCTCCAATCAGCCATTAGAAATAAAAGAACGGAGATAGACTACATAAATGGCGAAATTGCAAGGATTGGCAAAAAAAATGGAATTGAAACGCCGATAAATTCAACACTTGTTGCCATCATAAAAGCGATGGAAAAGTAGCCGCTGTTGCCCCATAGGGCATCGGTTTTTCTAAGCAGCAGTGAAACCGATATCACGGCAGATTTACGGTATCCGGGTTGGCCTTGTGGTCATTCTTGCGTCCCAAAGGGACCCAAAGATACAGATAATGTCGCTCCACACTTGCACCCCTAATCACTTATCATAAGGGCCTTCTTATGGAGCATTAAAATAATGGGACAGCAGTTAAAAATGTTATGGAAGGGCAACCTTTTTGAGGTTTTGCCCCATATGTTGTATGAACTGTATATCTATACGTTCCGTGAGCAGGAACGAACTCATTGACATAACCGGGCAGTGGAGAATGGCTACGTCATCCTCTACGTGCCCCACACCACCACTGCCATTACAATAAACGAAGGGGCATACCCTGTGTAAAGCATGACCTTATCACCATATGGAAGGCAACAGCGATGCTCACATTAAGTCAAGCATCATAGGCTGTGGCCAGACCGTGCTCATAGAAAATGGTAAATTGCTGTTAGGCACATAGCGGCATATTTTCTTCTTTGAAGGAGACGGACCAAGAACAAGAAAGGAGTATGTGGAAATCATCGGGAAAAGAGAGTGATAAACAACCTGCCGTTAGCCCAATTTATTTACCCCTACAAAATTGAAAAATCAGTAGAAAATGTAAAAATGTAGGGATAATCATTTTATGTATTTCCTGTATTCATTGATGTACCGCCTGAAGAACCATGTTGCAAATATTGTTTCATCTCCATTTATCTGACTGCGCTCGAGGGCATTGTAATAGCCTGTACGATGTGCATAATCTATAATGAGCATCGGATAGCCGTGCTTTTTGAGAACAAAATTTGCGAATAGTCGTAAAATGCGTCCATTTCCGTCAGCAAATGGATGAATGGTAACAAATTTGAGATGAACAAATGCTGCAAGATGAACAGGATGAAATCCGCCTTTATTTTTGCGGTACCATGCAAAAAAATTCCGAATAAGGTTGTCCAGTTCTATAGGCGTGGGCGGTTCAAAGGAGCTTCCCGATATCCCGATGCTGTGTTTTCGTGTCATGCCTGCAACGTCATGCTTTGTGTACTGAAACAGTTTTTTGTGCCACTGAAGTACAAGCTTCAGGGAGATATCGCCGCCGTGTGCAAGCATGTCACAGAAAATCTCTTTATGGGCTTCTGTTTCGCGCACATCCTCCACAGGCCTTCTCGAGGGTGTGATGCCCTTTTCAAGCAGGTCTGCCGTTTCCCTGAGGGTGAGTGTTGAACCCTCTATTTTGTTGGTGTGGTAGGTAAAACGAATGGCAAATTGTCCGGTATCCTTTTCCCTCAGGGAAGGTGGCTTCGTTTTTTGCTCGTTTGTATAGCCTCTCTTTATTTTGTCGAAATAGGGATACCACCGTTCTTCACAGATTTCGATGAAAAATTTTTCTTTCATCCCCTCAATATTGCCGGGTATTTCCTTTCCAATATATTTTTCCTTCTTTCGAACTTCACTGCCCACCCTGTAACTGTGCTCGAGGTAATAATATGAATTGCCGCCAATGTTTTTTTCTTTAGCGAAACCATACCCTTATTACCCCTACAAATTTATAAATTTTACTATTTTTAATAAAATGTAGGGGTAAAACAATGTCCTCGCACCGGCAGGCATCTGTATAAGAAAGGGAGAGCGACAGGAATGACTGAAACTGCACGACACATGAAGGAACATTTATATGGTGCCATAACCTAATAAGAAAGGTGATTATAAAGCAAGGAGAGGACGGGTACTATGTTTCAGAAGTTATCGAGCTGCCCGGATGCCATACACAGGCAAAGTCCGTCGACGAACTTATTGACCGTACAAAGGAGGTCATCTCCTCATACCTTGAATGTCAGAATGTTTAGGGAATGAATTAGACTCCAAATTTTGCACAGTATAAATTTTATAAGCACATAGTTCATTCATCTTACAAGAGGAAAATTAATGAGAAATGATAATACAAAGAAATCCATATTCCAAGGTTATTTTAAAGAGGTGAGAAGTAAATGTCTTACTCAAGATTCCACCGAGGGCACACTTAGGACACCATTTGAAAATTTTATTAATAAAATTTAAAAATCACTCAAAAAGCCAGTCTTCATCCGTCATTTTATAAGAAATAATTTCTTGAGGGCTAAACCATAGGGCTATTTCGTGCTTTGCCATTTCTTCGGAATCGCTTGCATGGACAATGTTCCTTCCTATTTCCTGGGCATAGTCGCCCCGTATTGTGCCTGGCATTGCCTCGTCTGGATTGGTGGAGCCTACCATAGCTCTTACTCTTCCAATGACATTATTTCCCTCCAAAACCATTGCCAGGACAGGGCCCGAGGTTATGTATTCTATTAGCCCGTCATAAAAAGGCTTGCCCTTATGTATGGCATAATGCTTTTCTGCCAGTTCTTTTGATACCGACATGAACTTGATTGCAGCAATTTTTAGTCCTGCTCCCTCAAATCTTTCAATAATTTTTCCTGCAAGCCTTCGCTGCACTCCATCTGGCTTCACCATCACAAAAGTTCTTTCCGTCATTTTACCTGCTGAAACGCTTTGTCCATCGCACTCTCCTGGGCTCCCTCCCAAACTTCAAAAAATTCTTTCTGCATTTACTGGAACAGAAATAGTACACTGTCCCATCTTTTTTTACATACATTGAACCCGTACCAGGCTCTATTTCCTCTCCACAGAAAGTACATTTTCTTTTTGTTACCATATTATTTCACTGATAATTTTCTAGCTTCTCTTTCGGCTTCTCTCAACATAAGAATATCCCCGAGTCTGACAGGGCCCATAACATTTCTCGTTAAAACTCTGTTTTTTTCGCTCCCTTCCAGTACCTTTACCCTGACTTGTGTCACCTCTCCGCACATACCAGATTTGCCTATAACTTCTACAACTTCCGCGGGGATACTTTCCTCAGCCATGGTTATCTCTTAATTTCCTGCAGTTTTTTAGCTACGTCATCCACAATGCTTTTTCCTTCGCCCTCATCAATTATGGCAATGGCGGCGGTCGGAACTTTCAGTCCAGCAGCTCTCCCAAGATCATCCTTTGAAGGAACGTAGGCATATGGCACTTCCTTCTCCTCGCATAAAAAGGGTATATGGGCAAGTATCTCCTCAGGGCTCACGTCAGTAGCCATCACAACAAGTTTTGCCTGCTTTCTCTCCGCCTGCTTGGTCACTTCGTTAGTGCCTTTTCTTATCTTTCCAGTGTCTCTCGCTTTTTCAACTGCTTCATATACCTTGCTTGTCAATTCTTCCGGCATTTCAAATTTTACATACATTGGCATTTTATCGCCTCCTTCTGGTTTTACCATCATTATTCATAGGCAGAAATCGAAATAGGGATGGAATATATAAGCATGGTGGTTGGGACTTTGGCACTTCGAGATATACTGAAATTATTATATACGATATTGCCCATATATGTATCATGAAGCATCACAGCCGTTTTTATACCCATACCACTCTTTTGATTGTTGTCTCCTTGCTGTGCGCACCGCTTGTAACGCCATCTTTTTTCGCCTCTCGTACGAATTCTGCAGGACAGTTTGCCATCAACCTCGACTGCAGTACGGACAACGGCACCATTGTTCCATACGCCGAGCTGAACTCGGGACCGCTCCCCATCCATTATGTGAAAGGCAATGACATCACAGGGCAATACAAAGAGGTAGGAATTGATTTCATCCGTACCCATGATTTCTACGGGCCAACAGACATAAGTACCATCTTTCCTGACTGGAATGCAGACCCCGAAAAAGAGGAAAGCTACAATTTCACCAGCAGCGATTACTACATCACAGGCATCGTAAATGCAGGGTGCTGCATATTCTACAGATTGGGAGAGAGCGCAAGTGATAATGAAACACTCCGCCAGCCGCCGCAAAACTTCAGCAAATGGGCAGAAATATGCAAGCATGTCGTCATGCATTACAACGACGGATGGGACAGCGGCTACAACTACAATATCACCTACTGGGAGATATGGAACGAACCAGATCTTGATGGCTTCTGGAATGGAACGGCAGAGCAGTACTATGAATTATACAAAGCGGCAGTCCAAATCCTCAAGGAATACAACGAATCACTCAAAATCGGGGGGCCGTGCACCTCATCGGTGGGCAACGCCAACTATACCACGGGCTTTCTGGACTACATAACGGAAAACGAGCTGCCTCTTGATTTTTTCTCGTGGCACATGTATGCCGACAGTCCCGACGAGCTGTACATGGCATCACGTACAGTCCGAAAAATGCTTGATGATTACGGCCTCGCAGACTGCGAGAACATAAACACCGAATGGAATATAAACATACTTTCGCCCCAGCGGGACAACGACAACGCCAAAAATGCTGCCTTCACCGCCTGTGTCCTCACGGCATTTCAAGATGCTGGCATTGACCATGCTTTCAGGTATCGTGGCACACAGGACAACAACTTGCTAATGAAGTTGCTCGGTTTTGACCTCAGCATCTTTGCATACGACGGCACCTACAAAACGCCTGCCCTAACATATCTTGCAATGCATTATCTCGTGAGAGACGGTCCCATCCGCCTCTCTACTCCTCCAATGAATACTTCCGATGGCATATCATATCTTGCAGGCATTTCAGGGGATAAAACAAACGTGAGTGTTCTCATAAGCAACTACGATGCGCCTGATGTTTCATACACACTCAACATAGCAAACCTTCCGTGGAATGAATGCACCGCCGTCTACTATCTCATTGATGACAGCCATCATCTCGAAATAACGGAGAATGAAACGCTCTCATCCTCTAACTGCAGCATAACCACGACCATCGAGAGCAACACAGTTCAATTCATCCGCCTTACGAACTCCACTTCGCTGCCTGATGAGGGACCGGAGGTTGCGTCCATTCCGTTCCTGCTGCGCATATCTCTGCTCGATCCGTTTTTCCGAATCATGGGACTAATTTTATTGTCAATGGTATTCGGCTAATTTATCACCTGAAATTTCATTCATGCGATAGTTTCCCGTCTTTTTATATTTTCAATTATTGTCATGATTGCTACCGGTACCGATAAACTTATAAATACTGTCCTGTTTAAAATATGGAGCAAAAAAATGATAGGAAAGAAAACAATGTTGTGTCTGCTGGTAGCATCAATATTTTTAATGCCCATATCGGCAGTGAAAGATAGAACTATAAATATGGAAGAAGTGACAACCACCGAGGAAATCAATGTTCCTGTTACCATACTAAACACCGGATGCATCGGAGGAGATGATGAGCCGGAGATAACCGACGATGAAGGCGATACGCGGTTCGGTTACGTAGATGTGCTGTGGGCATCGTTCTATGAAGTGCCTGATGAGCCGGAGTATCTCTATGCGGCAATGAAGATTGCAGACCTGGAAGACAAAATAGGAACTGTATATGCCATACACTGGCACTATGACGATATGCACTACGATGTGGCATTCCACAATGGCGTGCTTATCCCACAGATGGTTTTCGAACATTGGAGTTGTGCTTACCATGAAAGACGGAGACCTGTAGATACATGGAACGATACCTACAATACGGGCTACTTCGATCTGGAAACAGGAGTCATCACATGGAAAATACATAAAAGCTGTATAGGCAATCCCCAGCCCGGCGATGTGATTACGCAATCATACGTTTTCACTGCACAGAGAATCTCCAAACTGGGACTGATACCTTTCGGCAAGCATCTTTTCGCATCCTTCAGCGACGCAACAGACCCCGATGACAGCGAGGATTACATCATACAATACTGAAGATCGCATTCCCCACCACAAAAACCTCTTCTCCTTTTCAGCGGAATGCTGCAAATCAAACTGTGAACAATCGACAAAATAAAATATGAGCAACGGCATTTATCAGGGATGCCTGTAATAACTTTCGACTATGATGATTTGATATCCCTCATGGGCAGGAAAATCGAGAGAGATGAACTTCTGCAGAAGATACCCATGATAGGGGCGGAGATAGACAGGGTTGAGGATGGAAGCATCTCCGTAGAGTTTTTTCCTGATAGGCCTGATTTATTGAGCGTTGAAGGGATAGCAAGAGCGATGCGTTCGTTCCTTGGGATAGAAAAGGGAATGAAAAAATATGGCGTGATGAAGCCTTCGATATCATTAAAAGTGAACGAGGGCATTAAAAAAGTCAGACCGCTTATTTCCGCTGCAGCGGTAAGAAATGTTAAGATGAATGAGAATTTCATCGTTTCCATGATGGAACTGCAGGAAAAACTGCATTTCTCGATAGGAAAAGATAGAAAAAAGATGGCTATAGGACTCCATAACCTTGATGCCGTTACACCCCCATTTGCCTATATGGCGGTCAAGCCAGACGAGGTGGAATTCATACCCCTCGGCGAATCACGGGAAATGAATCTCGATGAAATACTCCAGAGGCATGACAAGGGGATAAAATATGCACATCTTCTGAAGGATTACAGCACATACCCTATAGTACTGGATAAAAATGGAAATGTGCTTTCATTTCCGCCGATAATAAATGGAGAGTTGACCGCCGTCGACCTCTTCACGGAAAATCTTTTTGTAGATGTCACCGGAACCGAGGAAAAGGCGGTTGATAATGCTTTGAATATCATTACCGCAGCATTGGCCGAGAGAGGCGGAACGGTTGAAATGGTTGAAGTTGTTGATGAAAAAATCAGAAATACCCCCGATTTTAGCCCCGCTAGTAGTGAAGTTGATGTGCGTTATGCAACAAAAATATTGGGATTTGATGTTAAAAAGCATGCTGTAGACGCTCTTGAAAAAATGGGATTTGACGCACGACTTGAGGGTAACAGCATAAAGGTTGCAGTACCTCCGTGGAGGGTAGACATCCTTCACCCTGTTGACATAGTGGAGGATATTGCTATTGGATATGGTTATGATAAATTTTCTTCACAGCTGCCCAGAAGTATGACCTTTGGAAAATGTATTTCATGGGAAAAAATTCATGAAGCCATGATAGGAATGAAATTTAATGAAGTTGTAACAATATCATTATCAAACGAGGAAGACCAGTTTAAAAAAATGAATATCGAACCCAGAGAAATTGTCGGTATAGAAAACCCGATATCCAGCAAGCATTCATGCGTGAGGGTCTCACTTCTGCCTTCCCTGATGGAGATTTTATCAAAAAACAGGCACAATGATCTGCCCCAGATGGTGTATGAAATCGGGGACGTGGTTGAGATGTTGGACGGAATACCCTTCAACAAAATGATGGTGTCTGGAGTTAAAATAGATGCCAAGACAGGTTTTACCGAATGCAAGTCCATCGTTGAGGCGTTATTGAGAAGCATGGGAGCGAAAGCGCAAGTCCAAGAAAAAAGGCACGGGGCTTTTATAGAGGGAAGATGTGCATCATTAACTAAAGATGGCGAGATAGGTTACTTTGGGGAGATACACCCTTCAGTGATATCCAATTTTGATCTTGAGTATCCCGTTATAGCATTTGAACTGAGTGCTGAGAGGCTGCTTTCTATTTCTGAAAATAAATAGGGCAGACGATGTGTCAGCATGACAAATTTTTATAAAGCCGCAAAGTATTTGGATAAAAAATGTATTACACGGTGAAGCGGGTGTAGTGTAGTCTGGTATCACATAGCCTTGCCAAGGCTATTACTCGGGTTCAAATCCCGGCACCCGCATATGGGCGGCCTGACTTTTATGTCATGTTGCAGATGGTTGCCGCTTAAAGAACATTAATATAAGGCTGTTGACATTAAGGCGGTGAGATGGTCCAATGCAACCAAAAGAAAAATTAATAGAACAGGCCTATCATCTTGCATTTAAATACGAATCAGAATTGGGTAGCTGTCCCCAATGTGTTTTGGCGGCTATCAAAGAGACTCTTGATGTGGGAGATGAAAATACAATCAAATCAGCAGATGCGTTGGCTGGAGGAACCACCCTGTCTGCAGAAGGAACCTGTGGTGCCTTGGTGGGAGGGATGCTGGCCATAGGCTCTATTTTTGGAAGGGGGTACGATGATTTTAAGCAGGGCAAAAATAAACGACGCGTGTTTAAATACGGAAAAAAATTGTATGACCGCTTCGTTGATGAATACGGCTCGCCAATCTGCCGGGATGTCCAAAAAAGGATTATGGGCAGGTCATTTAATCTACTGGACCCGCTGGAATACAAAGAGTTTGAGAAAGCAGGCGCTCATGTGGATAAATGTCCGAGCGTGGCTGGAAATGTAGCCAGATGGACAGCTGAAATAATTTTAGATGAACTTAAAAAGTGATATCATTTGTTCTTTGCTTGCGCGACGGATTATATGGCACCAAATTATCCCCACAGCACTTTTTCAGCAATTTTTGCAACTTTTTCCCTTGCCTTTTCTGGGCAGCAAACCATTATTCCCCAATCAGTAATGCCCCTCATCTGAAGTGCGTTTGCAAGAGGGGTATATTCGCTCAAAGGCTTTACGTCTCCCTTATCCAGAATTTTCACGTCCATTTTTCTGAGGCGGGGCTCGGAAAGCAGTATGTCTCTCCCTGGAACATCTACGATTACATAGCCGTCGTCCAGTCCTGCCTTTTCCGCAATCTCATCCTCAATTTTCCCGACTTTTATGTGTGCCAGATATTCCTTTTCCTCCTTTTTCAGTTCAGAAAGAGTCATTGTATAAGCTCTCTTAAATAGCCTCCTGTATTTTAATCGGAGTGCAATATCTCTCTGAAATTTTCCCATGCCTTTCATATGCTCCATCAGCTCCCCGTCGGTCATCTGGGAAAAATCGAATAGCTCCGCCCTTTCAACTGCCCTAACGAGCATCAATTCAGCTATACGGACGGTCTTGTGAAGATAGACAGAAGAGTACATCAGCGAGCGGGCAACAAGCATGCTTTCTATTGCGCTCACCCCCTTTTTCTCAGCGACTACATGCCCATCGTGAATTTTTATTGTCTGCATGAGCCGGTCAAAATCAATGACCCCGTAAGCAACTCCCGTATAATGAGCATCCCTGAGAAGGTAATCCACCTGGTCTGCATCAACCGGGCCATGAATAATTTCAGATAAATAGCCCTTCTCCCCTGACAATATGGACACAATATCCCATGCATCGATGCCGTATCTGCCGAGCACATCCTTTATTTTCATTCCATCTTCGCTGTCATCAAGTCTCCTTCTGCCAGCAATCATCTCTCTGGTAATCTCGACATGGTCTTTCCCCACCCTTTCGTGCATCAAATATTCCAGTGTATGGGAAAAAGGCCCGTGCCCGACGTCATGGAGGAAGGCGGCCGCAGCCACCCTATCCGTTTCCATCTTTTTTAATCCAAGCGAGTCCGCCATGCGTCTTGCAACATAACACGTTCCGAGAGAATGCTCCAGGCGTGTATGATTTGCCCCGGGATAAACAAGGTATGTAAAACCGAGCTGTCGGATGCCGTGAAGACGCTGCATCTCCGGCAGACCCATCAATTCCAGAAACAGTCCCTCAATTCTTATATTTCCATGAACCGAGTCCCTTATTGTTTTGTCCCCATTCATCTCTTTCTCCATATCCCCCGTTTGGATTTCCACATTATGAAGAGTATGCCAACGGCTGCAACCAGCATAACGAAGTCAAAGCCAGATGTTTCTTCTTTTGCCTTTACAGTTATGGTTGTCCTAGTGCTTGAGCTTTCCCCGTCATCGTCTGTGACAGTCAATGTTACGATATAATCTCCCTTTTTATTATATTTGTGGCTTAAAAGCTTGCCATCTTCCTGAACAAAGCCGTCTCCAAAGTTCCATGTTGCATTTACGATTATGCCGTCAGCATCAGTCGATAAATCTTCGAATGATATATACTTTCTTTCCTGTGGTTTTTCCGGCTTATATGAAAATTTTGCGATAGGTTTTGCATTGAGAACTTCCATCTCTTTTGCTATGGATATGGATGAGCCGTCATTATCTGTTACCATAAGAGTTACAGTATATACGCCGTTGTCGGCATATTTGTGAGTTGGATTCTGTTCATAGCTATAATTTCCATCGCCAAAGTCCCATGTGTAATTGGCTATCGAGCCGTCGGAATCGCTGGAATTATCGGTGAATAGTATTTCATCCAAATCAGTTATATTGTTCTCAGGTGAATAACTGAAATCTGCAACTGGCGGCAAATTTGCTATAAGGATTGAGTGTGATACAGTAGTACTTGCACCATCATCATCAGTTACGGTCAATTTCACTGTGTAAATCCCGTTATTGGTATACATGTGCAATGGATTCTTTTCATCGCTTGTATTTCCATCTCCGAATTCCCAAGAATAACTCACGATATGGCCATCGGCATCACCAGAGGAATCATAAAATGAAACGTTGTCAAGGTCATATGGCGACGGTGGGACATAGTAAAAATCTGCCATAGGTGGGGCATTCCTTACAAAAACATTGTATGTAATTGTACCGGAGGCACCATCATCATCTGTCACGGTGAGGTTTATCATATATGTTCCGTCATCGGAGTAAGTATGGATTGGATTCTGGGCCGTGCTTGTCTGCCCGTCTCCAAACTCCCAGTACCATAAAACAACGCTTCCGTCGGTATCGTAAGATTCGTCACTGAAATGGATTACATCGACATCTTTAGGTGAAGACGGAGAGAATGAATAGCCCGCAACCGGCGGCACATTGGATATATTTATATGTTTTGTTACTGAATCAATGCCATTATCGTTATCTATAACAATAAGAATTACGGCATATGTACCATTGTCAGCGTAACTATGACCGGGATTTTGCACATAGCTGATGTTTCCATCGCCAAAGTTCCATGTCCAGTTGACTACCACGCCATCTGCATCTATCGACGTATCGTTGAAATGTATTATATCTGCAGTACTTGGGGTTAGTGGCGAATATGAGAAGTTGGCAACAGGTGGGTCATTTGCCACAAATATCTCTTTTTGTATGGTACTGGAATCCCCGTCATCATCTTTTACTGTTAGCGTTACAATATATGTATCACTGCCTGCATATGTGTGTGTTGTATTGTCTCCGTAGCTTATGTTTCCGTCCCCAAAGTTCCAGCTCCAGTTTACAACAAATCCGTCAGGATCATCTGAATTGTCTATGAAATGTACGGTATCCATGTCTGTAGGATCTGGCGGAATCCACGAGAAGTTTGCTATAGGGGGAACATTTGCAACATGTATTTCATGCGATACTGTTCCGTTATTTCCATCGTTATCGATTATCTCAAGTGTTACGTTGTATATGCCATCATCTGAATATGAGTGGAATATCTTATAAGGGTTCTGTCCTTCAGACGGTAAAAATGTATATGCATTACTGTCACCCATGTTATCAATAAGTTGGGAATCTTGCAGTTCTGATACATTTTTTATCTCCCCACTTGGAATGTATGAAACGGCATAGTCATACGCTTCTCTTATCGATTTTCCTTCATCTATTTTCTCAAAAAATGGATGGAAAAAGAATGATCCAGCCCAATTATCTTCTGTTGATGAAGTATAAGACCAACCAGCACAATGGCCAGATTCCGAAATAAGTATTCTATTAGTTTCATTATCTATTCCTGAATCAAATCCAGGATCACTGGATGCATCTATAAAATCTCCGCTATAGCAAGTATCAACAAGAATGGTTAACCTTTTGCAGTTTATAGTATCTACCCAACTATCAAAGATATCTTCAGGCAAATCTGAGCTGCCATCTTCAAAGCAAAACACTGCTTTGTTTGTTTCATCGCTATAATTTCCATGATTTACTAAATAAATTAGGATATCATCATTCGGTCCAACACTAGAAGCGAGTACATTAATTTTATAATGAAGAAGTTCATACCAGTTGTTAACCCCCTCGGGTAAAGAAGATGCATGACTATAGTCTATTTGTGGCGGAATATTTGGTCCTCCTATTTGCGGAGGTGGCCCTAATAAATCATTATGCCCGCCATAGATGCTAATATTATTATCATTATCATGCCAGAGCATGAATATGATATGATCATCTCGGTAACCATGCGCTTTTAGCGTGTAATATGCCTGTAATCCTTGTGCTGGAAAGCCATCTGAGTTCGGATACAGTAAATCATTTGCAGAAACACATATGAGAGCCCATTTATTGGCTTTTTCATTTATTTCATTTATTATTGTTGTATTCCCGTCTCCGAAATCCCATGTCCACGATACTATATTTCCGTCAAGATCCACGGACATGTCAACAAAACTTATCTCCGTCCATGTATCGATCCCTCCTGACGGAATGTAGGTGAAATAGGCAACGGGCAATCCTACCATTCTTATTAGGGGATAATGGTCAACATTTATACCTCCCGGGATATTGTAGGAGCTGTCTCCTATGCCGTTGAAATCGTTATCCTCAAACTCTTGGTCGTCCCAGTAGTTGCCGATACTGCCACTGTCCCAGTTGTCCATACCGCTGTCGTATGCGTGTACGGTATTATTCAAAAAGTTGTTGAGATATATGTCGTTGTCCAATGACTGATTTGCATATAGTCCGTATATGTTGTTCTCAAAACTGTTGTATAATATCGTATTATTATTGGAGAACTCCTGAAGTTTCAACCCGTGAACGGAATTGCCGCTCACATTGTTATCTCTTATTACGTTATATAATGAATATGAAAACACCATTCCGTTGTTGTTACCATATATGCTACAATTTTTTATTTCCGAATGCTGCATACTATCAGCCGTCACACCTGTAAAGGAGTTATCACGTATGATGCAGTCCTCCACAGTCGCATTTACGGCATGAACATAAATGCCATAATAATTGTCGTAAACATCACAATCGAAAATCCCTGCATTGCTTCCAAGAATGCTCAATCCGACATCATTCCAGCAGTTCCTTATCCCGAAGTCGTGAATTTCCACATCATTGCCCATAACGGTGAAGGCAGCCATACCATTTCCCTCTACTATTGTATCCTTTTTGCGTGCCCCGCTTAAGGTAAGCTTTTTGTTTATCATTATGTTTTCTTTATACGTTCCAGGAAATACGAAGCAGTCACCACCTTCATTTACTATTCCTACTGCTTCGCTTATGGAAATGAAGTGATCAAGGCCCCAACCAGGGAATAATTCGCTAAAGAGAGGATTGACCCATACAAAAGATGGTGGATTTTCGATTGGGCAAATAAGTGGATATGCATCCATTTCCCCGCCGTTTATCAAATAGGCAGTATCTCCCATGCCGTCCATATTTGTGTCTGCGCCTCCATAATCGCTCCAGTAATTTCCAAGAACATAATCGTATGCAGAACCCCATTCATTGCTGCATATGTCGTAAGCGGTATTATTTATGAAATTGTTATGGTATATCATGTTTCCATTTGAATTCTGAGTAATGTATGTGCCATAGTTACCATTATTTTCTATATGGCAATCGCTTATCTGGTTATTGGTTGAGCCGTGGCTTATTTCTATGCCAAAATAAGAATTGTTGTAGATGGCATTGCCAGAAATTTTCAATCCTGCGGAATTGAAGAGATATATACCCTTGATATTTTCGTAGAAACTACTGTTTTCAATATTGCAGTTGAACGAATTGACTGCGTAGAGACCAAAGATGCCATACCCTGCATTGCAGTCAATTATATTCGCATTATTGGAATTCTGTATTTTTATTCCATTGTTATTTGCGGATATTGAGAAACCTCTCACGTCAACATTGTCTGCGTTTATAAAGATGCCGTCATTATCGGAATTTATTACCGCACCATGCTCTCCGATAAGCGTGATGCCTTTCTCTATTGCGCATCCATTATAACTTCCGGGATATACATAACATTTCCCTCCCTCACTAAGATTGTCTATTGCCTCTTGCACATCATCAAAGTGGTCTATTTTCCATCCGGGAGTTGCAACATTATAATCGTCGTCCACCCACACAAACAAAGAAGGGGTTGTTATCTGATAGATGAGAGGACGGTCATCTTCACTCCCCCCATATATGGGGTAAGCTTCATCACCCATTCCATCTCCGTCAGCATCTGTTCCGGTGTAATCACCCCAGTAATTGCCTATGCTTGTATTCCATATATTGCCGCATTCGTCGTAAGCATTTTCCCCGTTGCCTATAATATTGTTGTGGTGTATCAAATTGTTTAGGGAAGGAAAAACAAAATCGCTTATGTATATACCGTAGCCTTTATTGTCAAGAATATCACAGTTCGTAATAGTGTTATCCGATGACCCATCTATTGCCAACCCGACAATATTCTCAATAATATTGCATTCTTCTATGGAAATGCTAATAGAATTTCTCAAACGGATGCCACAAAAGTTCTCGCGCAGCTTGCATCCGCGAACGGTAATATCGTGAGAACAGCTCACATTGACAGCTTTATTTTCGTGGTTATAAAGTAAAGAGTATTCGACAGAAGAATTATTGCAATTATCAAAAACTATGCCCCACTCTCCGCCATAGATTTCCGAATTCAGTACAGTATTGTTATATGAATGCTCCCCTTTTATGCCTGTAGGATTATTCTCAATGGAGCAGTTAATTAATTTGTTACTGTTGGTATTATGAAGCAGTATCCCCTGTTTTCCATTCCCAGATATTCTGCAATTTTTTACCATTGCATTACAGCCCCCCAAACTTCCGTCTATCTGTATGCCTGATAATGCTCCGTTTGTGATTGTAAAATTTGTTACAAGGACATCGTTTGTGATAATGTATATGGCGTTGGAGTTTCCGATTCCGTTAAGCATGACATTGCTTTCCCCGATGAGCTGTATGCTCTTGTATATGAAAAGATTTTCATTGTATGTACCATCGAAGACATAAACAATATCTCCGTTGTGGGCATTGTTTATTGCGGCCTGAATACAGTTATATTTATTGTTTTCTTCGTCGGGAACCCATGTCGAGTCCACAAAAAGAATATTTCCGGTGGGGAAAGCATTGCATATTCCTTTATAATTCCCGACGCTCAAGAATAAGAAAAGTATAACTACCAGTAATGTAATTCCGACCCCTCTCTTTTTCATATAAACACCTTTATATCAAGAAATGCCCTACTTACACTTAAAGTTTTTTATTTTTATTAGCTTTCGACTCTCTACGCTTACTTAATTTAAAATAATAGTGGGGTACCAAACCCCAAAAAGCAGAGGAATTTGCTTTTTCAGATAACTTCAGTATCTAGGGCTGCGCTTTCTGAAACATTCCCTACAGTAGACAGGTTTTCCCTCTTTCGGCTCAAACGGTACTTCACATTCTTTACCGCAATCGGCACAAATTGCCTTGCACATCTTTCTTGGTGGCCTGCCAAAACCGCTACTGCCTTTTCTTTCCCTATACATTTTCTAACCTTTTTACCCCCTATGGGGCGGTTTAGTATCCTAATCTCATATTCATAATGATGGTTTTTTGTCATATGTGCTACAATTTTTTATCAAACGTTAAATAGTATCTCTTATTATAGCCTTGCAAATGAATATTGTATTGCATGCAGTCGGCGGATACGAGGAAGTGGGCAGAAATATGACCTGCCTGGAAATTGGAAAGGAGGCCGTTATTTTGGATATGGGAGTTTATCTTGACAGATATGTTCCTTTACAGGATAACGCCGGCAAATTATCTTATCAAAAACTTGTCCAGGAAGATGCTATTCCAAATGATAGCGTTATTTCCCCACTGCGGAAGAAAGTAAAAGCAATTATTTTAAGCCATGCCCATCTCGATCACATAGGGGCCATACCATGGATTGCCTCGCGTTATAATTGTCCGATTTTCTCAACGCCATATACAACAGAAATCTTGAAGAGTATGAAAAAAGACAAATCTTCCGAGCTGAAAAATAAATTGGTTGCAATTAATCCAAATTTTACATACAGAATTTCCAAGAATATCGAGGTGGAGTTTATTCACACAACCCACTCCATCATCCAGGCCTCAATGGTCAACATTTCCTTTTCTGAGGGGAATATCTTATACGCACTTGATTATAAATTTGATAATAATCCTGTAGTAGGAAAAAAGACAAACAAAACTAGGCTCAGAGAACTGGGAAATGGGGGAACAACCGCATTAATCATTGATTCCACAAATGCCGAAGCAGAGAACAAAACCTTCTCAGAATCCGTGGCGAGAGAAATGCTACGGGATGTTCTTCTTGGGATGGAAACAGAAGGGCACGGCATTATCGTAACGACATTTTCTTCCCACATTGCGAGATTAAAAAGCATTGTTGATATGGGGAGATCTCTTGGACGGGATATCGTTTTCATAGGCAGATCTTTGCATGATTATGTCAGTGCGGCAGAGAAATTGGATTTCGTGAAATTTTCTGGAAGTGTAGAGATGATAAAAAGTGCTTTAATGGCAAAAAAGAGGTTGAAAGAATTGCATATGGAAAGAGAAAACTGCATAATAGTGGCAACAGGCGGTCAGGGAGAACCAAATGCAACCCTTTCAAAGATGGCAAATGAGGTGGTACCTTTCAAAATCATGCCAGAAGATTCTATTGTATTTGCCTGTGGAGTCATTCCGACCCCCACCATCCAAGCAAACAGAAAAATTTTAGAGCATAAGATTCATAATAGGAAGGCCAGAATATTCAAAGATATACACGTTTCCGGGCATGCCTCTAGAGAAGACTTGAGAGATTTGATAAAAATCATCTCGCCAAATACAATTGTTCCCGCCCACGGAGATATGCAGAAGCTGGCATCTGTGGCGATGCTTGCATCTGAGATGGGCTATAGCCTGGGAAAGGATGTCCACCTGCTCCAAAATGGACAGAATGTCTTGATAGAAAGGATGTAACTGATAGGCTACAACGGGCGTATAACAATTTCTACTGAGTTCATAGCGGATATAAAAGCGTCTACGTCTACTTTCTTGATTTCATCGGCTGAATTCTCTTTTACGATTTCTCCATTTTCTACCTGATAATCTCCTGCAGGAACGTAAAAATGCAATCTTGCCTCGACATCCATCTCAAGATCGTTTTCTACGTTTGCAGTTACAGTGGTGACAGAACCGTCGTTACGGGAATAGGTGTAATTAAGCCTGTATAATGGAATAGAATATTTTGGCTCTTTGTAGTTGTAGGAATTTACTTTTTCATCATTTACTTTGATAAGGCGGTAGCCCCAGTAGGCATCTTCATCACCCAGACTGCTTGCAACTGTTGTTGTAGTCACATATATAGTACCATTCTTAACAGTTACATTGTCATAATGGACGTGCCCCGCGAATACTGCATCAACATCATATTTTTCAATGAGACCGAGCAATTCTTCTCTTCCCTCATACTCATTGTTCAGAAGGGAGTCATTTTTCGTATCCCAGAGTGGATTGTGATGAAGCATCACGAACCTTAATTTTGCATTCACGGAGTTTTGCAGGTCATGTTCAATCCATCTCATCTCCTCTTCCCTGATGTGTCCTCCCCAGTTGAACGCAAGATAAGAAAATGCCACTCTGCTCCTGGCAGGCCAATCGTAGGAATTAACCGACGTAAAATGATAATCGCCGTAGTCAAATGAATAATAAAGGGGGCCAAAAAGTTGTTGCCAGAATTTAAACCCATCCTGCCCGAACTGGATATACCCGTCGTGATTCCCGAGACAAACAAATGTGGGTACTTGGAAGAGCTGGAGTATATCATAACATTTTTTGTATTCTATGGGGTATTCAAAAGGATAAAGTTGCCCGAAAACCAAATCACCTGTTATAATAACAAAATCGGGATTTAGAAGATTTATCTCTCTAATGCTCTTTTTAGCTGCCTTCCATCCAACGGTCTTGTTTATGTCGACTTTCATTCCTCTCGGATCCCCTATGTGAAAATCGGTTAAATGAACAAAAGAAAAAGTATTCTTGAACTCTTTTACTACCGATACTGCTCTTGGCTCTCTTGCCTCGAAGATTTTTCCGTCTGTTTCTACGACGACGGTAATGTTGTACAGGTCTTCATCTGCATCTGAAGGAACTTCCACCAATATTTCCCAGAGATGTGATGTACCATTATAAGTTACATCTCCTACGCGAAGGGAAATTTCTTCCCATACAATATCGTAAGCCGTTGAAAGAATGCATTTCCATTTCCCCTGTGATTCGCTGAATTTCACCGTTATGGTAAAATTCCCTCTTTTTGTTACTATTGCGGGCATTCCAGATAAGGGATACATAATTTTTATTTCAGAATCTCCATGGTAACCAGTTACATAACTTTCACTTACCCCCTCACTCTCATTTTCGAGGGTTATATACGTTTCGGATGGCTGTGGCGAAGTGGCATGCAAATCATTGCCAATTGAAGGAGACACGCCGATTAAAAACGTTACTGCCAATACAAAAAATGCTATTTTTTCATCGCTTTTATATCCCCTTTCTTTTTTTAACCTTTTTGGAGCAAAGCCAGCACAAGAATAAAAAAGAATTATATCATTATCATTTTATGAAAGTTTGTCTGGGCGGTACGTTCGGCATAATTCACGAAGGGCATGAAGCACTGTTAAAAAAAGCATTTGAAATGGGCAAAGAGATAACGATAGGTATTACAACAGATGAGATGGCAAAGAAGTTGGGGAAAACGGTAACAGGTTATGATGAGAGAAAAAAAAATCTGGAAAAATTCTTTGTAAAAAAATTTGGCAGAACTGCCAGCATTACGCCCCTTGACGATCCTTACGGACCTGCAGCGTATGGAGATTTCGATGCCATTATTGTATCTCCGGAAACTTTGAAAAGGGCAAAAGAGATAAACGAGATGAGAAGGAAAAAAAATATGAGAGAGCTGAAAATAATAGAGATTCCTTTCACGTTGGCCGATGACGGTATTCCGATCAGCTCATCGAGAATAAAGAATAGGGAAATAAAGGATGGGAGGAGGATGAAGCCGCTCGTTGTAAAAATCAGCTCTTCGAATATCGCAAAGATCTCAGCTACCAAAAAAGCATTCAAAAAATTTTTCGGCTATCTTGAAATAAGATTCGAAGGCATTGAACTGAAAACAAAGCCCCAGCCTTTCGACGAAGAAATAATGAAAGGTGCAATTCATCGAGCCAAAAAAGCCATCTCCATGGCAGATTACGGCATCGGGATAGAATCGGGAATAAGAGAAGAAGATGGAATATGCATGGTCGAGCAGTATTGTGCCATAATTGATAAAACCGGTTATATCACTAGGGGAAAAAGCCCGGCATTCGAATGCCCTGAATGGATTTTGAATGAATTGAAGAAAAAAGAAATGAAAGAAATCATCCCCTTCAAAAATGAGGGAGAGAAAGAGAATGGGGCAATATGGTATCTCTCCAAAGGAAAAATAAGCAGGGAAGAAATTATAGAAAAAGCTGTAGAGATGGCGTTACTTCCCAGGATTGGATGGTGAATGATACGTGCTCATAATGACAGAACGTACTACCAAAAGTGATGATTTAAGATGGCATGATAATTCTTGAATAACTCGTGTTGCGTACCTAATGGTGATAAACATGAAAACAAAATATTTCATTGGACTGGATGTCCATAAGGAAAAAACCACATATGTGGTGAAAGATAGAATA